>DATCIL010000148.1:0-6410 GCA_036507795.1 Anaerolineales bacterium
CGCAAAGGATCGGACTCCCGGGATCGTCAAAATCGTTGGGCGGTATGCCGGGCCCTCCCGGCGCGTCTTCCTCGAAAGGCGTATGTTCGATAAAGTAATCGGTGCACATCTTCGCCGTGGCAAGATAGCGCCGGTCGCGGGTCAAGCTGTAAACCATTCCGAACCCATACAGCGCCCAGGCCTGGCCCCGCGCCCACGCTGAATCCCCTCGCCATCCCTGGTGTGTGGATTGCCGGAGGAATTCCCCGGTCTCCAAGTCGAAGATGCCCTCGTGAGCGGTGCTGCCATCGCCCCGCACCAGGTAGCGGCGTGTGGTCAGGCAGTGCTGGTGCGCCCGCCACAGCAGGTTCTCATCCCCGGTTTGCTGCGCCGCGTAAAAGAGAATGCCCACATTCATCATAATATCGATAAACAGCGATTCATCCGCCACAAAGGAGCGCAGGTATCGCCCTTTATCTTTGAAGCGCAGCCCCATCGTCTGGCCGGCCGTGATCACTACCTCGTTAATGCGCTCGTCCCCGGTCAGGTCATACCAGCGCTTCCACGTCGACCAGAATAAGAACCCCAGATCGTGAATCTTGCGGTCGGTCTTGCGATCTTCGATCAGCCTGGAGTAGTGTTCGGCCTTTTCCCGCCACCACGGATCACCCGTCCTTCGGTGGAAAATCCACATCATGCCACCCAGGAACCCTTCGCACCAATTCGTCCAGGTCTCGCCCGAGTGCTTCCATTTGCCCTGCTCGGTGTACATGGGGAAATAATCCGGATACGCCTGGATCAGGTTTTTTACCTGCTCTTGCGCGAAATCAAATGCTGCTCGCAATTGTGGTCGAAGTTTAGTGAGTTGGTCTCCCATAGAAAACAGATCTTCTAATCCCAGTCCAGGACTTGAGGCAGCTTACCTTTTTCTTTGAGGGTACCGACGATCCCCTCCGGGAAGAAAAGTAGGACCACGAGCAACAACAGACCGGTGGCCACAATGTTCAGTTCGGTGAAACCGAGATTGGCCACAAAAAATTCATTGATGGCAATGAAGATCACGGCTCCTACGACGGGCCCGGCCACCGTGCCCTTGCCACCCAAAACGGCCATCAGGACCATTTGAGCGGCAACGAGGATAGAAAGGAAGTTGCTGGGTTTCAAGTAGGTCAGGTAGTAACCCCACAGCCCACCCGCCACGCCAACCAGCAGGCCGCTGATTGAGAATGCCAGGATTTTATAAAGATTGGTGGGTATACCGGCTACCTCAGCTTTGGTCTCGTCCTGAGAAATGGCGCGCAGCCCCAACCCGAACTTCGAATGTCGAATTCGATAGGCCAGGTATATTGCGCCTACGGCGACCAGCAGCATGGCGTAATAAAAGGGCATTTTTGTGTATGCCAACGGTAATTTGATCGCCGGCAGGCTCAGCCCGTTTGAGCCGCCAATATAATCCCAGTTGTCAAAGGATATCTTGACCACCAGGATCATCGCAATCGTCGAGATGATGAACGCAGGACCGCGCGTGCGCAGGCTGATCAGTCCTACCAGCAATCCAATCGCCATAGCGATCAGCCCTCCCAGGGGCGCAGTCAGAAAAGGCGAGATTTTGAAGTAAACCAGTAATACACCTGCAATGTACGCGCCAACTGCGAAGAAAACGTTGTGACCCAGAGAGGTATAGCCCGCATAGCCCCCAATGATGTTCCAGCTCGATGCCATGGCGATGTACATGAAGGTATATATAGCCATGTGGAGCCAGTAATTCAGCCGTCCGGATGTAAACTGTAAAGCAGGAAATAGCAGCAGCGCCAGGAGCAACCCGCCCAGAAACACATTTTTTATACGCAGCGAGGGTCGCTTCAGGGATTGGGTCTCGGCGGCTACGCTCTCTAATTCACTCGTAACAGTCTTGTCAGCCATCACACCTCCATTTTTTTACCCAGAAGTCCCTGGGGCCGGAAAAGAAGAATCAGGAATAGCGCCAGGAAGAATGTGATCGGCGACCAGGTAGGGCCAAAATGAAAGCTAACAAAAGCAGATGCGACAGCCAGCAGCAAGGCGCCAACCAGCGCGCCGATCAGGCTTCCCATGCCGCCGAGCACGATGAGCGCCAGCAGGATCGCGATCCACTCCCAATGCTTACCGGGAAAAAAAGAAAATAAGAACGACATCACTGAACCAGATGCCCCCGCCAGAGCGATTCCAATCCCAAAAGAAATCATCGATATGCGTTCGACGTTGACCCCAACCACTTGCGCTGCAGAGATATTCTGCATGCTGGCCCGGATGGCGTAGCCCATACGGCTGAACTGCAGGAAAGTCCACAGCCCCCCGATAAGACCCAGGCTGAGCAAGGTTGCGTAAAATTGACCTTTAGGAATGTACAGCGGATCGAAAAGGATGGCCTGCGTCGAATAAGCCGGGTTGGTGGAGCGGAAGACGTTTGAGAAAAAGAATCCCAGCACACCTTCGATCACCAGGGCCAGGGCAAAGGTGAGCAAGACGGTCAGCTCACCCGACCGTTGGGTTCCGGCGATTCTGGAGAAGAACAATTTATAGATTCCAACACCAACCAAAAACATCACCGGTATAGTGATGACAATGGATAAGATTGGATCGACACCGTAAAGTCTGAAGGCCCAAAAAGTGATATAAGCAGCTGCAATCATCAGGGAAGCGTGCGCAATATTCACTATGCGCATCACCCCAAAGACCAGTGTGAGACCGGAGGCCATGAGAGCGTACACACCCCCTAAGGCGATCCCCAAGATGAGAATTTGAAGGTTTTGAATCATGGGCTCGGCCCCTGGCGATTCACCTGCGCTCTTCCCAGGTACAGCTCCTGGATCCGGGGGTCGTTGAGGATGGTGCCAGCAGGACCCTCGAAACGGGTTGTACCCAGGTCCAATACAAAGCCCCAGTCGGAGGATTCCAGGCCTTTCCGGGCATTCTGCTCCACGATGATAATTGTCATCCCGGCCTGCTTGAGTTTTTTGATGTTTTCGAAGATAAAATTGGTCACCATGGGCGCCAGACCCAACGAGGGCTCGTCCAGCATGATAATTTCAGGGCGCAGGACCAGCGCTCTACCAATCGCCAGCATTTGCTGTTCCCCTCCGGAAAGGGTTTTGGCACGTTGAGAGCTCCGTTCTTTGAGGATCGGAAACATCTGGAAGGCGTCTTCAACTCTTTCTTTGAGTTCCGTTCGATCCCTTATGATGTACCCTCCCATCCGCAAATTTTCCCTTACCGTCATATCCGGGAACAAACTCCTGTCTTGTGGAACGAAGCTGATGCCTCTCATCAGGATTTGGTCCGTGCGCAATTTATTCAGCATCTCCCCCCGGTAAATTACGTTACCATCCCTGGGATGGAGCAGCCCGCAGATCGCACGCAGCAGCGTCGACTTCCCGGCTCCGTTGGGTCCAATGATGCAGTAGGTCTTCCCTTGCTCGATCTTGATCGAGACGCCCTTAAGAATATCTGGTCCGGCCCGGTAACCCGCGGTCACACTTTCGACTTCAAGCAGAGCCATCACGATTCTCCCAGATAGGCCGCCAAGACTTCTGGGTTGTTTTGAATTTTGTGCGGAGGCCCCTGAGCGATGACCTTCCCATAGGCCATGACGATCACATCAGCGCAAAGATTCATAACCACATCCATGTTATGTTCCACGATAATGAAGGTGACGCCTTGTTTGTTGAGCATCGCAATGCGATCGAGGATATGTTCCAAAAGCGCCGGGTTAACGCCTCCAGCTGGCTCATCTAGCAAAACCAGCCTGGGCTCGGTCATTAATGTACCCGCGAATTCCATCAATTTTTTCTGCCCGTAAGAGAGATTCTTGGCTTTCTCCTCGGCAAGCTCGCTGATTCCCACGAATTCCAGCAACTCCAAGGCTTTCTCTCTTTCGTGATCCAATACGCTTCCCATGAAAAGGTCCGCAAAGCCCGCGGTTGGAGACTGGATGACCAGGTTCTCCAACACGGTCATCTCCATCAAATCCCGGGTGATCTGGAAAGTGCGGCTTACGCCTTTCCTGGTAATCTTGTGGGGCTTGAGACCGTTGATCTGAACATCCTCGAGTAGGATCGTGCCGTCGTCGGGTTTAATTAGACCACTGATCATGTTGAAAACGGTGGTCTTGCCGGCACCGTTGGGTCCGATCAAAGCCGTAATCGATCCTTCTTCGACCGCGAAGGAACAGCCATGAACAGCCTTAAGCCCCCCGAAACTCTTAGATAATGAGCGAATCTCCAGAAATGCCATGATGATACCTGTAAATCCGGCCGCGGCCGGAGATTTGGGGAAATCTCCGGGCCGTGGCGGAAGTTTATTACAACCTTTACCACTCTGGCTTGGGCCAGACCAGGTCAACCGTCCCGGGGAACTCACCCACGGGATAAACGAATGCTAATTCACCATCCTGCCACTGAGTCATCAGGAAGGGCTTTCCCACGGGAAGCCCGCGCTCGTCCCAGTGAAAGTCGCCCAGGATGGTCCTCACGGGATCAGCTTCGGTGCGTGAAGCCAGCCAGTCTCGCAGGGCGGCATTATCGACGGTTTCCGCGCCGCGCACCGCCTGCTCCATTCCCTGGCACAGGGCGAAGGGGATAGCTTCATCCTCGTCAGCGTCGCGACCATATTTCTCCTCAAATGCTGCCAGGAAATCCTGGTTCGTGAAAGGCTCTCCTGCCAGGAGGCCCTCCCATTGAACCAGTGGGTGCCAGGCCGCATGGATGGTCACGCCATCGGCCGCTTCACCAACGCCTTCAGCATACTCTGCCTGAGTTCCCTGGCTCAGGTAGACTCCTTGAGGCTGGTAATCTACTGTCTGTAGCGCCCTGGTCAGCTGGATCGTCTCATCAGGCGAGGCAGTCAGACCCATCAGGAATTCGGCGCCGCTGGATTTAACCGAGTTTGCCAGCGTGACCCAATCCGAGAAGCCCTCTTCGGGCCACTGCTCGGTAAAGACCACTTCTATGCCGGCTTCGGCCAGAACCCCAGGAGACAGGTCCACCACACGGTCCGACCCCTCGATCTCTACCGTTCCACCCAGCAAACCGTTGGCGATGGCATTGGCGAAGAAATCGTCGGCGTACACCAGCGCGGCTGTCGTGGGCCGCTGGTCTTCGGGGACCAGGTTCTGGACCATCTCCACCGGTGAGATACCGACGTATTCGGCTGCGTTGGGCTGGAAGTAGAAGAGATATTCGAAACCGCGCTCGTAGATGCGCAGGGCGGCTCCGGAGGGGATAGGATGGACCAACCCGGCCTGCTCGGTGACCGTGGTCATCGGGAAGGTCAGGGCGCTTGAGAACGTCCCAAAGATGAGATCAATCTGGTCGACATTAATGAATCGTTCGGTCTGGGCCAAAGCCGTATCTACATCGGATTGGTTGTCACTGACGATGAGTTCGACTTCTCTCCCCAGCAGGCCTCCGCTTTCATTGATCAGGTCGACACATAGCTGGTAGCCGTCTCTGTGTTTTTCACCATTGATAGAGAACCCGCCGGTGAGAGGTAATGATGCGCCGATCTTGATCGGACCTTCCGTTACCGCCGGCTCTTCCGTCTCAGCCGCGGGCTCTTCCGTCTCAGCCACAGGCTCCTCGGTCTCAGCGACTGGCTCTTCCGTCTCCGCAACAGGCGCTTCAGTCTCAACTACCGGTTCTTCCGTGGGCGCCGTTGTGACTGCCCCACCGCAGGCGGTAAGGATTAGGCCCAAAATGATTGTCGTGCTTAGCAAGAACCATAACGTGCGTTTCACGGCTTTCTTCCTCCTTTTATTATTTGGCAATTATTGATGGTACTCTTCATCTCCACCAAGCAAAGATAAGCGGGTCTGGTCACCTCCTTTCGCCTCTCCAACTGTCTCTTCGAACTTGCTCCAGGTGTTGGCGCATTGCCTCACGGGCCGCTTGCCGGTCATGATCCTCAACAGCTTTCAAGATCCTTTTATGATGGATTTGAGCCCGTACCAGCGCTCCATCTTCCCTGGATGTCCGCACCCGGAGCTCCCGCAGCAGATCAATGAGTGCATCCACCAGCAGAAGGATGAGCGGGTTTTGCGCCCCCTCTGCCAGCCCAAGGTGAAAATCCAGGTCGGCCTCAATAAATGTATTCGTGTCGTCCAGAGAGGCATCCATCGCCCTGACAGCTTCATTTAGCGAAACGATATTTTCTTCGGATCTCCGCGAGGCTGCTAGAGCGGCGATTTCTGGTTCAAGGATTTCCCGGATTTCGACTAAATGCCTCGTCCCCTCCTCCTGGCCGATTTTCATCATCAACCCCAGGGAATGGCGAGCGACTTCGGAAGTGCCGTCGGTTACGAAGGTCCCCCGTCCGACGTGAATCACCACCAGCCCTTTTTGAGTCAGCGCCATAACCGCCTCGCGCACCGCAGTTCGGCTGACGCCGAACTGCTC
>DATCIL010000149.1:0-11976 GCA_036507795.1 Anaerolineales bacterium
ATCAGGGCGTCCTCGCCATCGGAATAGTACCTCGGCCAGGTGCCATAGCGCCGGTATCCCAGCTGTTCGTAAAGGCGAATGGCGGGCAGGTTGGACATGCGCACGCTCAAGCGGATGCGGGGCATAGGTACCTTGCGCTCGCATTTTTCCAGCAAGGCCGTCCCGATGCCCTGCCGGCGGTATTCCGGCAGCACGCATATGGTGGCGATCCAGGCCAGGTTCTCAGAACGGCGCACGTCAGCGGCCACAAAGCCCACCATGCGGCTATCGCATACCGCCTTCAAGCGGATCACGCCCGGCAGCGACAGCACCCCAATCAGGTCCCACAAAGGCCAGAAATCTTTCGGGAAGCAGATCCTTTCGATGCTCCGCAGCTCATTGAGGTCGCGCCAGGAAGCCGTCTCGATGGACACCACCTCGCACAAAGCTTTATCAAGCGTAGATTCCATTCTTCCTTCCAGATCAACCTGCCGCAGGTTCCTTCCATTCCAAACGTTCTCAATTAAAACACAGAATTCCCCCTCCTATCATTGCCAATCCTTCCTCCTCCTATCATTGCCAGGCCCCGCCCTCTCTGCAAACCTGAAACAAGCGTTCCCCCCTCCTGTCATTGCGAAGCCCTACGCTCTTTGCAGGGCTGAAGCAATCCTTCCCCCTCCTGTCATTGCGAAGCCTTGCGCTCTTTGCAGGGCTGAAGCAATCCCATTGTCCACGCTTCCATACCGTTACTTGTTCACACAAATGACAAAACGCCCACAACGGTTACTTCAAGCTCTGACGGATACCGGCCGTAAAATCTGGCCATTCGTTCGGTGAGGAGCATGGAAATCAGGCAGCTCCATTTCGGATCGGGCTTGCTCTGCATCTCTACCTGCGAGTTGATGGCGTTGGATGATTTTGTCCGCGTGTCCGAATATGACGAAGAGCACAAGATAGAGAGAGGTTACAATGAGAAGGAAAAGGCTCTTGTTAGCGCAACGTTCTTATGAAGAAAGTCTTCCCAGACTACGGCCATCCTGACGGTCCAAGTGTTTTGCCGTGGTTTCGTATTGAAGAGGGGAAGCTCTATCCAGACTACGGCCACCCACAAGGCGAGCAATCCAGGCCGTGGTTCTTAATTGTAGGCAACAGAGTCTATACGGATGCCGGTCATCCTTTAGGCCAGCTGTCTACCCCGTGGTTTCGGCTTGTCAAAGACAGGCTTTTTCCCGACACGGGACATCCCGAGGGAGAGAAAAATGAGCCGTGGTACCGGATATTCTAGCGAGACTCTGGCTAATAGATAGGGATTCCCCTACCGCAATAAGGGGAATCCCTACCTGGTCAAGCGGATATCTCCCCATATGCGGAGAGATGAAACTTGTTTATACAATAAACCAGTCCCCTCTTGCCAGGGAAACTCTCTGGAAGTTGAGGAGAATGGTACAGGAATTTGGAGGTGAATGATGACTCAAACGACGACTGATCCTGGGCAGCGGGTCATGAACGCCTTGCTGGAAGATCCGCGCACTTCAGCTGCCCGGATTGACGCGGCTAATGACCGCGGGATGATCACATTGACTGGGACGGTAGACTCAGAGGATACCCGCCGCGCCGCTGAAGAGATCGCCCGGGAACAGCCTGGCGTCATTACGGTAGTCAATGAACTAAGAGTGAAATAGTAAAATAGGAGCGTGGAGCCCGAAAATCCAGCCTCCACGCTTTCATCGCGTCTGGCCACAACTCCGAAATTGGTCTAAGCTTTCAGACACGTTGTACGGATTACGTTTTACGAATCACGCCTCACATTTCACGTGCTAACCACCAAGCAATCCTCTTCTTATTTAGAATCCTCCCTCGACCTCACAAACGTATCCAGCAGCCCGGTAAACTCCATGGGGAAAATAAACTTGGTCGCCGGGCTGGCTCCAAGATCCTTCAACGTTTCGAAGTACTGCAGCGTCATGGTCTTGGGATCAACCGTCTGCGCCACCTCGAAGATCCTCGCCAAGGCGTCTGAGAAGCCTTCCGCTCGCAGCAGCTGAGCCTGCCGTGCGCCCTCGGCGATAAGGATGGCGGACTGCCTTTCGCCTTCCGCCCTGAGGATCTCGGCCTGCTTCTGGCCTTCCGCCACGTTGATGGCGGCCTCGCGCTGGCCGGTCGATTCGGTGACCAGGGCGCGCCGGTTGCGCTCCGCCGACATCTGCCGGTTCATGGCGTCCGAGATCTCCCGCGGCGGGGTGATTTCTCGGATCTCTACGTTGGTGACTTTGACACCCCAACGCTCGGTGACTTCATCCAGGCGGGCGCGCAGCAAATTGTTGATGTGCTCCCGCTTGGAAAGCACATCGTCCAACGAGATCCCACCGATCACGGCGCGCAACGTCGTCGTTGCCATACCTTGAGCAGCTGATTCAAAATTGCCAACCGCCAATACGCTCTCGGTAGGATCCAGGATCTTGTAGTACCAGATGAAGTCGACGGAAATGGCGGCGTTGTCCACGGTGATCGAGGTTTGGTGGGGGATCTCCCGCACCTGCTCCCGCAAGTCCACCCGGACGCCGCGATCCACCAGGGGGATCAGGAAAATTAGTCCGGGACCTTTCGCTCCGATGCAGCGCCCGAGGCGGAATATGACTAGCCGCTGGTACTCTGGCACAATGCGAATTGCGCTGGACAGGAGGATCAGGCCAAGGATGACCACTGCGCCGACCAGACACAATAACGTGCTCACATTGCCGCCCACTCCCTGCGCTAAAACAGAATAGAACATGGTTATGCCTCCTCTTTGATAAATGTTATCGTATCTTCTCATATCCGGGGAGAAGGGTGTTTGTTGAAGCGGGCTTCGCAATGCGTATGGCCTGCTTCAAAACACTCTCCCTTTTTATAGAGAAGTTGCATGTTGTGTCCTCAGTGATAGGGTTCACGAATCATGTTTCTGTCGTTCCACTTCTTGCGTTTCTTTTACTTGAGGCTCTTCACTTGGCGTTTCTGCAGCCTGGGATTCTTCCTCCGGCAGTTCTTCCTTCGGCTCCACCTGCAGTATGAAGCCCTGGCGGGAGACTACTCGCACCGCGGTCCCTTCGGGAATCCGCCGGTCGCTTTGCGCGGTCCATAACTCTCCCGCCACCTGGACGGTTCCCTCATCCTTAATTTCCGTTTTAGCTTCTCCCGTCCTGCCGACCAGCGCCTGCAGATCATGGGCGGGTGCAGCGTACTCGGCTTCGACGACGCTGCGAACGACCACCCAGAAGAACCCGCCCGCCAGGCCAGACGTCACCGCGGCCAGCGCCGGATCGACTGCTGGGCGCCAGCCCTCGCCCTGAAACAAAAAGACCGATCCAATCACCAGGGCCGCGATGGAAACCAGCAGGTAGATCGTATTTCTCGACCGGCGAACCGCCAGGATAAAAGGGATAACTCCCAACAAAAGGATGACCAGTGCCCACAAGTTTACCGGTAAGTTGTAGATCCCCCAACCGGCAATGATCAATAATATCAGCCCACCGACCTCCAGCAGACCCGTCCCCGGCGATAATAGAGCTAAAATTGCAAGGAGGAAGCCGCTGACCAGGGCAACATAAGCGACGTTTGGATTGAGCAGAAATTCTTCCATTGAAGCCTACCTTAAAGTATTAACCTCGGTTACCACGCCGCAGCGGCCAGGACCTCACTGATCTCATTATACATCAACCCGGTGAGCCAACTTCGGCATAATTCCTGAAACCGCGTGATCGCCAGTTCAACTACCTGTGAAGGAACGCCCATGGTATTATTAATTCAATCCATGAATGTTGCCTTCTCCTTACCAGGAAACATACCCATCTACGCCTTCCCACTCTTGGTAGGCTTAGGAGCGACCTTCGGGTTGGCCTGGGTGGCCTTCCAGGCGCCGCCTAAAGAGCTTCGATTGCGGATCGATGCTGGCTTGTGGGCGCTGCTGGGCGCATTATTGGGCAGCCGGATTTCGTTCGTCCTGGTGAATTCGGCTTACTATAGAGAAAACCCGTGGGAGGCGCTGGCTATCCATCAGGGCGGGCTTTCCTGGCCCGGCGCTCTGGCGGGAGGTGCGCTGGCGCTGCTGCTGGGGGCAAAGCTGCTGCGGACCCCGGCGGGGAAACTGGCCGACGCTATGCTCCCGCTGGTCGCCAGCGTGGCGGTCAGCACCTGGATGGGATGTTGGCAGACGGGATGCGCTTATGGCCCGCCCGCCGATCATATCTGGGGCATTCCGGCGATCGATGAATGGGGACAATTAGCCCCGCGCTGGCCGACCCAGCTAATCGGAGCCATGCTGGCTCTAGCCCTTTTCTGGGTTCTGGATCGCAGCCGCAGCTGGCCAACCATTCCCAGATGGGCCAAAAATCACGGGAACCCCGCCGCTTTGGGCGTGCTGGGCCTCTCCTTGGAACTCCTGGCGCTTTCATTCCTGCGCGCCGACCCGGCAGTTGCCTGGCGCGGCCTGCGCCTGGATGCCTGGGCCGCTCTGGCGATCGTTGCGTTCACGACGCTGTTCTTAATCTTGTCTGCCCTGCGTTGGGTGCACAATTCAGAGCAATGGGAGAAGGGATAGGGGATAAGGGATTGGCTCTTTTCCCTGATTGCTAATTACTAATCACCGATTTTCTGCTCTAACGATGAAGATAACCATTGCTCTTGCCCAACTCAATACGCACCTGGGAGACGTGGAATCCAACCTGGAAAAGCACCTCTCCTTGATCAAGGACGCTCGCAGCGCAAACGCCGATCTGATTGTTTTTCCGGAACTTTCCCTGACCGGCTATGTCCTGCAAGACCTGGTTCCAAGCGTGGCGCACCCGCCGCGCGCCGACGATCCGGTATTCAGCCAGCTGTTGAGCGCCAGCCAGGATATCGATCTGGTCGTGGGCTTCGTGGATGAAGACCGGCGCCACCGCTTTTACATCTCCTCGGCTTACCTCTCCAAGGGCGAGATCGTTCACGTCCATCACAAAGTCTACCTGCCGACCTACGGGTTGTTTGACGAGGGGCGTTTCTTTGCCTGGGGAGATGATGTGCGCGCTTTCAACACGCGCTTCGGCCGGGTAGGCATCCTGATCTGCGAGGACTTTTGGCACGCCTCGCCGCCTTACCTGCTCTGGTTGGACGGCGCGGATATATTCCTGTTCTCCTCGGCCTCTCCCGGTCGCGGCCTGCGAGACGAACCCCAGCTCGAATCGGCCCGCTGGGTGGAGCACATCAACCGGGCCTACGCCAGTTTGTTCACTTCCTTTGTAGCTCACGCCAACCGGGTGGGATACGAGGATGGCCTGAACTTCTGGGGGGGATCTACGCTCTTCGACCCCAACGGAGAACTGCTGGCGAAGGGACCTTACCAAAAAGAAGCGCTGACTCTGGCGGAGATCGACCTCAACCAGCTGCACCGCACCCGCACGCGCCTGCCGCTGCTGCGCGATGAACGCACCTCGTTGGTGCAGCGGGAGCTTGCCCGCATTATCCGCGAGAGAATCCCTGGCGACATCGGAAGCAGGTAAAAAAGGTAGCCGATTATGGTTCGAAAGAAGATTGATTTAACAATAAATACCGGCCTGGCCCGGGAAATACTGACCGGCTTCCTGCACACCGAAATCACCCGGGCGGGCTTTTCCCGAGGGGTGATCGGGCTTTCAGGAGGCGTGGACTCCTCTTTGGCATGCTATTTGACCGCTGAGGCCCTGGGTCCGGAAAACGTGCTGGCGGTGCGCATGCCGTACAAGACTTCCTCACCTGATTCGATGGAACATGCTCAAATAGTGGTCGATGCATTGGGGGTGCAATCGTTGGATGTACCGATTACCGAGATGGTTGACCCGCTCTTCAACCGCTTTCCGGATATGGACAAGGTTCGCCAGGGCAACGTTATGGCCCGTGAGCGCATGATCATTCTCTACGACCAATCCGAGGCCTTCAATGGTCTGGTCATCGGCACCGGAAATAAGACCGAGATTCTGCTGGGGTACACCACTTTGTTTGGCGATGCAGCCAGCGCTTTGAATCCCAATGGCGACCTGTACAAAACGCAGCTCCGGCAGCTGGCCCGGTCGATGGGTGTGCCGGCGGCGGTCATTGAAAAGCCGCCTTCCGCCGACCTGTGGAAGGGCCAGACCGACGAGGGGGAACTGGGCTTCACATATGAAGACGTCGACCAGCTGCTGTATCTCCTGGTGGACCAGCGCTACAGCCCGGAAAGCTGCATCGAAGCCGGCTTCCCGGAAGGTTTCGTCCGAGACGTGGTCGAGCGGGTGCGGCGCAACCACTTCAAACGCGTCCAGCCGCCGATTGCAAAACTGAGCAACCGCACGATCGGTTACGATTTTCTCTACCTACGGGACTGGGGAACTTAGGGGGCAGTTATCAGTCATAAGTTATCAGTAATCAGTATCGGTTAATTGGTTACTGGTCACCGCTTACTGAGAACTGATCACTATGCTCTTCCACGTCCCGCCTTCACTGCGCCACCGGAAATTCCGCCTGCTTTGGATCGGACTGGCTATTTCCATGGCCGGTTCACAGATGCAGGTCTGGGCCTTGTTCTGGCACATCCGCACGCTGACCGACCAGCCCATCGCTCTAGGCGGGGTTGGACTGGCGCGCATCGCGCCGATTATCGTCTTTTCGCTGGTCGGCGGAGCTGTTGCCGATGCGCTCAACCGGCGCCGCGTGCTCTTCCTCACCCAGGCCATCATGGTGCTGGTCGCATTGGCGCTGACCTGGCTGACCTTTAGAGAAGAAACGACGCTCTGGCACATCTACGTGCTCACGGCCATCCAGGCGGTTGCCATTTCCTTCGACTCACCTGCCCGCCAGGCATTAGTCCCCAACCTGGTGCCGAGCCGAGACCTGCCGAACGCCTTCAGCCTGACTTCCATTGCCCATCAAAGCGGCGCCATTGTAGGGCCCGCCCTGAGTGGGCTCGTGATCGCCTATTGGGGGCAGGCTTACACTTACCTGATCAATGCAATCACTTATCTGGCGGTGATCGTGGCGTTAATATGGATGGGGACCGTCGCCCAGGAGGTCCTGCCCACACGGCGTAAGGCAGTCAGCTGGGTATCCATAATAGAAGGGGTGCACTTCATTATCGGTCACCCGATCATCCTTTCAACCATGCTGCTGGACTTCTTCGCCACCTTCTTTTCTTCGGCCCGGACGCTGATGCCAATCTTCGCCCGGGATATCCTGCACGTTGGCGCAATTGGCTACGGCTGGCTTTCAGCTGCCGAATCTATCGGCGCCATGGCGGCTGCGCTGATCATCTCCCAAATGATTGAAATTCGCCGGCAGGGGAAGGTCTTTCTGACCTCCGTCCTGGTGTTTGGCCTGGCGACGATTGGTTTTGGGCTGGCACGCACTTTCTCTCTGGCCATGCTGGCGCTCATCCTGATGGGCGCATCCGACTCCGTCAGCACGATCATTCGCAATACCATCCGCCAGCTGCAAACTCCCGATCATATTCGCGGCCGGATGACCAGCGTAAATCAGATTTTCTTCATGGGAGGGCCACAACTAGGGGAAGTAGAGGCTGGCGTGGCGGCGCAGCTGTTTGGCGCACCTTTTGCGGTAGTGAGTGGGGGGATCGGATGCATGCTGGCAGTCAGCTGGGTAGCCCGGCGCTGGACGCAGATGGTCTCTTATAATGGTGATGAACCGGTTCGGGCGGGGGCAACCGCCGACTAGAGGATCTTCTCCTGAGTCGACTGCAGGCGCTCCCAATCCTCTAAAAGACTGTTGATTTCATTCTCCACATCAACGTAATCTTCACCCAGCTGCTGAACGCGTTGCGGGTCTGAAGGAGGGTTTCGAAGGATATTGGAAAGCTCTGCCAGCCGGTTCTCCAAATAGGCGATCTCCTCCTCGAGCTCGTTCAATCGCATCCTGCGCTGATAATCGCTCATCTGCGGGCGAGCAACCTGGCGCTGCCGGTGATTCGTTCTGGCTTCCTGCCAGGAAGCCTCCTCCGTTTCTCGCTCAGCGTCGCGTTGGGCGCGGTATTGGCTGTATGAGCCCCGGAACACCCGCAATGCCTGGTTGGCTTCATCGATATCCCAAATCTGCGATGCTAAAGCATCGATCAAGTAGCGATCGTGAGAGACCAGAATGATCGTGCCCTGGTAGTCGGCCAGCACCCCCTGCAGAATTTCCTGGGAGGGGATATCCAGGTGATTGGTGGGCTCATCCAGGAGCAAAAGATTGGCATCCATCAGGGCGAGCTTGGCAAGAGCCAGCCGGCCGCGCTCGCCTCCCGAAAGCGTGGCGACCTTCCGAAAAACGTCCTCGCCGGTAAAGAGAAAGCGCGCCAGGTAATCGCGAACATCCGCCAGCAGCATCGCGGGGGCAACCGATTCGATCTCCTCCACCAGGGTGCGCTGCGGGTTCAGGTCCTCGTGAGCCTGCGCGAAGTAGCCAATTTGCAGGCTGGCTCCCAGCGAGATCTCGCCCGCCACCGGCTCAATCTTTTCAAGGATGGTCTTTAGGAAGGTCGTCTTGCCGGCGCCATTCGGACCGATCACGGCGGCGCATTCCAGCCGGCGCAGCTCGATATCGCCGGCCCTGAACAGCTCTTCGCCCGGATAGCCCACCACCAAACCCGAAGTGCGCAAGACAATCTCACCGCTGCGCTGCTCAGCTTTGAGGTTTAGCTTGAGGATGGGAGGTCGCCTGACCGGATCTCGCAAAGCGCGCAGCCGCCGAGTGACCTCTTCCAGACTCATCATCTGGCTGCTGGCGCCGGTCTCAGCGGTGATCTCAGACCATTTCCTGTCCTGGACTGCTTGAAATCCGCCCTTCTCAATAGCATCCAGGTAACGGCTCAGGCGCTTGAGACGCCCTTTAGCCTGCAGCGTGTTTTGACCGGCGATATTGCGGCGGATATAGTCGAGATCTTTCTCCAGGCGCTCTTTCTCCGCCTCAAAGTTCTGCTGGCGCAGCTGCCAGCGCTCCTGGCGCTGCTCGACATAGGCACTGTAGTTGCCCCGATAGACTTCAATTCCCGCCCGGCTCATCTCCCAAATATTGTCCACCACCCTGTCCAGGAAATAGCGGTCGTGCGAGACCAGCAGCGCCGTGCCATCCCAGCTGGAAAGGTAACCTTCCAGCCACTCGACTGCGGCGATATCGAGATGGTTCGTCGGCTCATCCAGGATAAGCAGATCAGGATCCGATAGCAATAAGCGGGCCAGCAAGGCGCGGGTGCGCTCGCCGCCAGAAAGTTGGGCGAGGGGACGATGAAAGTCGCCTTCATCGAAACCCAAACCGCCCAGGGTGTGGCGAATGCGAGTTTCGTAGGTGTAGCCACCCTGTCGTTCGAAGGCCTCTTGCAGCGGACCGTAGCGCTCCAGAGCTTCTTCCGCCTGGCCGGGGTCGCTCATGACCGCCTCGAGGCGAGCCAGCTCCGACTCATGGGCGCGCAGATCAGCAAAGGCGAACAGGCATTCCTCCCAAAGAGAATGGGCAGCCGTCAATTTGGCTTCTTGAGGTAAATATCCGATTGTCAGGCCGCGGGCGCGATGAACGACCCCCGAGCTGGCTTCATCCAGGCCTACGAGAATGCGCAAGAGGGTGGTTTTCCCCACGCCATTCGGCCCAACAATGGCGATGCGCGCCCCGCGCGGGATGCTGAGGGCAACATTGAAAAAGATATCGTCCGGACCAAAGGATTTGGCCAGTCCAGAAGCGGTAATCAAAGACATAAGCGTTAATCTGGCATAGTTTTTGCAACAAGTTCCAGGCTACTATTTTACCGTGTTGGCGCCAGTATTGGCGGGTCCAATACTGGCGGCCAATAAAGGTATAATGCGCCCCGTGATATAATAGCGCCTTAGTTTCTTCAGGATCTAACCATATGAAGTTGAATCTCAAATCCAAATCTTCCATTATTTTATTAGGAATGGTGGGCGCCTTCCTGCTGATCGCGGGCGTTACAACGCTGGTGGTCTTTAACGCCGTGCGTAATTTTGTGATGTCTTGGGATATCACCGATTTACCCGGCATCGTCGTCAATGCGAATGCCACCCCAACGCCGTCCGACCCTTTGGCTGTGCCGGTCATCGAGGACCAGCCCTCAATCCAACCTGGAGGCGGACCGACCCCTGAACCCTGGGATGGCGCCAGCCGGGTCAATGTACTGATCATGGGATTGGACTACCGTGATTGGGAAGCAGGCGAGGGCGCGCCACGCACCGATACGATGATCTTGCTTTCGCTGGATCCTTTAAGTAATTCCGGAGGTATGCTCTCCATTCCCCGAGATCTATGGGTTAACGTCCCCGGCTTCGATCCTGGACGGATTAATACCGCATACCGTTTCGGAGAGCTCTACGATATTCCGGGCGGCGGCCCGGGCCTGGCGATGAAGACCGTTGAGGAATTGCTCGGTCTAAAGATCGACTACTACGGGTTAATCGACTTCGGCGCCTTCGAACGCTTTATCGATGAAATCGGCGGGGTCAAGATTGATATCGAGAACAGGATCCGGGTGGACCCAATCGTTGGAGAAACCAAAACATTAAAGCCGGGCGTCCAGGTCTTACCGGGCGACCTGGCTCTGGCTTACGCCCGCGCCCGCTACACGAAAGGTGGGGACTTCGATAGGGCTCAACGCCAGCAGCAGGTGATTATGGGCATCCGCAATCGCATCCTCGAGCAGGATTTTTTGCTGAGCCTGATCCGTAAAGCGCCGGTTCTCTACCAGGAATTGTCCTCAGGCATCCATACCAACATGTCGCTGGACCAGGCAATTAAGCTGGCCTGGACCGCCGGCAAAATTCCGGAAGAGAACATCAAGAAGGGTATCATCGGCACTGAACACGTAACGCTCAACCAATCGCCGGAAGGGGACGACGTGCTCAAGCCCAGACCTGAGCAGATTCGCTTGCTGCGGGATGAGATTTTCACAGCTTCTGGACCGGTGAGCCCTGCGGCTGCCGGTGCAGAACCCAAGGAACTGGTGACCACCGAGAAGGCAAAAGTGGCCATCTATAACGGATCAACCACGCCGGGATTGGCTTCCCGGACGACCGACTTCTTGAAAAACGAGGGCGTCAATGTGGTCGAGCCGGCCGATGCCCCAGAAGCTTATTCCTATACAACGCTGGTTTCCTACACCGGAAAGCCCTATACCATTAAATACCTCATGGAGCTGATGAATATCGCGCCAAACCGTCTCTACCTGCGCTACGATCCTGCCAGCCAGGTGGATATTGCGGTTTACCTGGGTTACGACTGGGCAAACGATAATTCAATGCCGTAAAGCATGTACCAGCATCATAATCTCGAACCGAAAAGAAAAGCGCCGCCCAGCTGGCTCATGATCGGTCTGGCTATCGCATTCGTCATCGCTGCCAGCGCCACTACCGTTTTAACCTTCCTGGCGGTGCGCGATTTTGTCATCTCCCGGGGCATCAGGGGCATCCCTGGCATCAATATCGGCTCCGACCAGGCCAATTCTCCGGGGGGTGGTCCCTTTGGAATCGCCGACAACGTGCCCCTGCAGCCAGAGAACGGTCCCACCCCGGAACCCTGGGATGGATCAAGCCGCGTCAATATTCTGATCATGGGTGTGGACTACCGGGACTGGGAAGATGGCAGCGATGCGCCGCGCACCGATACAATGATCCTGTTCTCAGTGGATCCAGCCACCCGGTCGGCCGGAATACTCTCGATCCCGCGGGACATGTGGGTTACCATTCCTGGATTCGATTCGAATAAGATCAACATGGCATACCGCCTTGGCGAACTCTACGATGCAGAGGGCGGCGGTCCAGGCCTGGCAATGCGCACCGTAGAGCAATTTTTGGGGATGAACGTACATTACTACGCCCAAATCGAGTTTCGAGCATTTGAACGGGCTATCGACGAAATCGGTGGCGTAAAGGTAGAAGTTCCCGAGGAAATTGAGGTCGACCCGCTCGGGGATGGCAACACGACACTGTTGAAACCAGGCGTCCAGGTTTTGGCGGGCGACCTGGCTTTAGCTTA
>DATCIL010000150.1:0-17962 GCA_036507795.1 Anaerolineales bacterium
TTCGGTCCAGGTATTTTGGTTATTACTGAGAGAAATTGCGGTTGGCGAATAACGATCAATCCTGCGAGTGTTACAACTATTCCCAGGCTTACCAAAAAGAACTTCGCCCGAGGTAACGACAAGCGGACACATAGGATATTAGTCAACCACCACCAAATCCACAAGGCAAGCATTAACGCAAAAACCATCCACGGGGCGCGAGACTCAGTAAGGCTTAGCCCGACAAAGACAAGTACGAAACCCAATCCAGCCATCCAATAGTTAACGGACAAGAAAGCTCGGCCTGGAAAGATCCGGAGATTACCCGAAGATTTATCTTTTCTTATACCTACAATAAATCTCGCGAAAGCAATTGTCAGGCTCAACGCCAAAAAACTGGCTGAGATGTTTCGGATCGCGTTCAGGTGCGGAAGATTCAGACCAAAGTGAGGGATCAGATCATTTAACCAAAGGGCGATCTTTTCCGTCACCTCAAATCGAGCCATACCTTGAGCCCAATCAATTTGGCTGGCTAAGAACACACCAATAACTCCAGCGAGACCGATAAGTCCGTTAGAAAATATTTCTAGCGCTCTGAAATCACTATTAACCAGCGTGTAAAAAAGACTTATGGTTGTCAGGAAGAGACAAAAACGAACGAAGCCAGCCGGCTGGTTGGGAGCTGCCCACAGCGCGACAAACGCGCTGATGATGAAAAGAAGGATAGGAATATCCACTGGCGTCGATCGAGTAAATCTTCTCATCCGAGTCCAGCGGGCTATCCAAGAGAGAGATAATAATCCGATTGCGAAGTTCATCGTGGGATGATAGGCTTCGCTAAGAACCAAGAGCACTATCGCGCAAGTTAAGGAAGCCCACTCTATGACTTGCAGACCCAACAAAACATTCGGCCTCACAAAAAACTTATTCGCCAGTCTGGACTCCCAAGTTAGTCGCCAGATCTGATGCGATAGGTGCTCCCGAATCCGTCGAAGCCCAACTCAAGTGCTGCAGGCCGACGCTGAGGGCAGATTTGACGGTATTCAAATCCGAGAAGAGCATCTTCAGATAAGTAAACATCGGGCCGGGACGGAAAGCCCACTCGCGAAAAGCGCGCTTTTGCCAATAGAGCAAGCGCTCGGCGGAGAGGTTAGGATAGTCCAAGACGGTGCCTTTGTCCATGTCGACCTGCTCCCAGCGGGTGCCCGGGCGGAACCAGCCGTTTTCGACGACTTCGAAGAAGAAGGGTGTGCCGGGATAGGGAGCAGCAACGTGGAAGAGGGCGATATCCAGGGGAAGCTTCTTGGAGAAATCAATCGTCTGGCGGATGGTCTGTTCGGTCTCACCGGGCAGGCCGATGATGAAGTAGCCCCAGTTCTTGATGCCGGCTTGCTTGGCCCATTTCAGCGCTCGTTCCGCTTTATCCGGATAGGCGCCTTTGCGGGCGTGCTTTAGGATCTGCTCGTTGCCGCTCTCGATGCCCCAGGAGATCAACCAGTTGCCGGCTTTGCCCATCAATTGCAGCATCTCCTCGTCGACGTAATCGACGCGGCTGTTGCACGTCCACTTGATGTTGATTTTCTCGGCGATCATGCGTTCGCACAGCTCGACCACCTGGTCGCGGCTCACTGTGAACAGGTCAGCGTACATATGGATATTGTGAATGCCGAGCTTCTTTAGATACCACAACTCTTCCATGATAAGTTTGGGTGAGCGCAGGCGGGCAGAGTACTGGTAGCTGACGTGCTTGATGCAGTAGGTGCAGCCGGCCGGGCAGCCGCGGCTGGTGACAATGAAGGTGAATGGTCCCTTGATCAGAGGCATGCGGTAGGTCATGAGCGGCAGGAGCTCGTGCATGGGTACGGGCATTTCGTTTAAATCCTGGATGAAGGGACGAGGCAAGTTGATGATGATCTCCTCGCCCTTGCGCCAGGCCATCCCTTTGATCAGGTGCATGTCCACACCGCCATCCCCGTTGATAGCCGGTTCATAAAGCGGGTCGTGCAGATCAAACAGTTTTTTGATCTCTGGAGCACGCTGGTCGATCTTGCCTTCCAGGTGGTCCAAGAGATCCCGGATGGTCAGGTCAGGTTCACCGACCAGAGCAAAATCCAGGCTCGGGTAGGCCCGCAGGGTCTCGCGGGGGATGGGAGTGACGTGGGTGCCAAAGGCGATGGTTCTGGCACCGCGGGCTCTGGCCAGGAAACAGCCGTACATGTCGTTTTCGAGCGTTGGAGCGGTGACCTGGGTCAGGTAATAGCGCGGCTTGTATTTATCCAACAGCCTGGCAAATTCCGGCCAGCTCATGCGTTCGGCATTGGCGTCGATCACCTTGATTTTATAAGTAGGGTGGAGCAAAGCGGCCATCTGCGCCAGGGAGACCTGTGGCCAGACCATGTTCTCCCTGGTGCGGCGTCCAACGCGGTGCTGGGTCCGGATCCAGTAGCCGCCATCGGGAGTAGGTGGGTTGACCAGCATGATATCAACCGCGTCTTTCGACCTGGGTCGGTTCAACAGTTCCCGGCGGACGATGTCATCCGCACTGGGAAAGTTCGCCATTCTTAGTTTTGGAATGCGCCGGCTGCCCAGATTTTCTTTTAACAAATCCTCTCTATCTACCATTATGAATTCTTATCTCCTGTGCCCGCTCCATGAATACCAATAGGGGTTGAAAATTGAAGATTAAAGATCTATACGATGCCGAGATCTTTTTGGGTCAGGACTTCGCGCTGGCTGAGTTGCTCCAAGACCCGCATTAGGATCCAGTAGATGACCAGCTGCACGCCGACCAGGATGAACATGGCGCTTCCCAGGAGGTAGAGCCAGAGGCGGGCGATCTCCCAGCCGTTTATGCCCAGGAGAAGACTGGTAACACCGATAGCTAAGCCAATAATAAAACTGATGATTCCAAGCCAGCTGAAATAGTGATCGATCGAAGTTCTAAGCAAGGGACGGCCGAACAACCCCTGGCGAATGGGCTGTTTGTAGAACAGGGTCACCAGGTAATTGAAGGTCGCTCCCAAGGCGAAGACGCTGATGCCAATGACGCCGGACACCAGGGCGGCGAACAGGGCTGCCACACCCCAGGAGCTTAGTGTGGTGATCCCGCTGAGCCGCGCGGATAAAAGACCCAGGGCCACCAGCCCGGCCACCGCGATACCACCCAATCCGAGCACACCCAGGATGCGCACGGGGTTGTAGGTCAGCACGGTCCAGACGATGGACTGCAGGAAGACGGAGCCGTCGCGCACGACGCTCAATTTGGAACGACCGAGGCGTTCGCTATAGGGAATAGGCACCTCGGCCATGCGGATGCCCTCATGGATGGCGCGGGTGCTCATGACCGGGGTGAGGTTGAGGCCATCGGGAAGCGGGTAAATGCGCTCGAGCACCTGGCGTTTGAAGACGCGCATGCCACTGGCGCTGTCCGAAACGCGCTGGCGACCCAAGAGGGATAATAGACTAGCAAAAAAGAGGTTGCCAATCCGGCGGGTAACGGGCATCCGGCTATCCGCGCCGCTCATGCGCGATCCGATGATTAAATCGCTCCCATTCAGGGCCTCCAGGCAAAGTTGAGGGAAAAATTCGGGAGGGTAGGTGCCATCAGCATCGAGGAAGCCGATCAGCTCACCTTTGGCTTGACTGAAACCAGTTTTCAAAGCCGCGCCATATCCTTTGTTGCTGATATGTTGGATCAGACGGACTCCCGCAATCCCACCGGCGATCTCCGCGGTTTGATCCCGCGAACCGTCGTCTACGACCAGCAGCTCCAGGTCACTCACGCCAGCCTTCTTGAGCTCGCTTTTGATGGCCAGGACACGCTGAGCAATCTCGGCAATGCCACTTTCCTCGTTATAAGCGGGGATCACGACCGAGAGCGTGGTCATGCGTTAACCCCTACATTGTGAAAATAAACGGCTCGCTGCCGGCGGATCGCGGATTGGGCCTGGATATCTCTGACAGGTTTCGCTGGAACACCAGCAACTACAGCATGAGGTGGGACATCTCGCGTGACTACCGCACCTGCTGCAACCACTGCACCTTTGCCAACCCGCACGCCGTCGGTGATGATCGCGCCGGATCCCAACCAGACGTCGTCTTCAATTACGATTCCTTCGGCGGTGATGCCCTGTTCAGTAAACGGCCGATCGGGCTCCTCGAAAACGTGGTTGACAGCAATTATCTGGGTGAAAGGTGAGGTGTAGACCCTGTCACCGATGCGAACGCCGCCCTGCCCGCGAATTACACTGTATTCCCCGATCAGACTATCTCGTCCGATATTGATGCCGGCATGGGGGAGATCACGGAAGTTGTAGACATGGAGCACTGCGCCATGCATTACGATGGTATTGGCTCCAATTTCAATCCCATTAGGACAGGCATGTAAGTAAGTGTTCTGATCAAGATAAGCAGCATGACCAAGGCGGATGTTATCGGCAAAGCGCAGGCGTACGCCATCCTCTATCGCCGCCCAGCCTTCCATGTGAAGAATCAGGCGGTAGAAAACGCCTCTAAATCCAATTCCAATCACAGTAGGAATCCATCCGAGGAGGGCAAATAACGCTTGTTCAAGGATGTAACGCCCGATACTCGAAGCCTGTCTATAAAGATAAAGTCGCAATCGGCTACGCATCGATCTCATTCGAAACCAGTGCTGATACTGCTATATATCCCGATAACGATGCCAAAATATCGAGATCATTTTGGTTAAACCGGTCTACTTGTGGATGAACGAGCGTAAGCACGCCCATAACCTTGCCGAAAGTGACAAAGGGGACGCTGATAGCACAACGAGATCCGTTTTTCCTTTCCCATGGTCGTTTTAACCAGCGGGAATCTTCCAATGTATTCGGCACCAATGCTGGCTCGCCGTTTTTTAGCACCCAGCCCACCAGGCCTCTGTTGAGGATATCGGCCAAGTATTTCACTGAGTAGACCTCCACCTTATCCATGTAGGCAAGCGCAGCTTTGGTTGCTTCTCCTTTTTCGTTAAACAGGAGCACACATCCACTCACTGCATCCATGTTTAACAAGGCAATTTGAAGAACCTTCTGAAACAAACTAAACTGATCCAGAGATAGATCCAGACCACTGCCCAGATCAATTATTAATTGCTGAAAAGTAAAAATCTCGTTGGCATTCGCAGGTTTTGCATTCTCAAGCTTCTGATTTAGAGAATAAAGAACTCCATCCTGCCGTTTGCCAACAGCCTCATAATTGACATGTGGTGGAAGATCGTCGGGCATAGTTTGGTTCGCTATTTCCAGTAGCGCCTTACATATCAAATGCTCTAGCATTAAATGAATATCTTCAACCTGCTCAATGGAATCGCTTGGCACATGAATATTGATGTCGAGCAGAGGTCCCAGCTGCCCGCTATCAAAGCCAGTAAAACCGATAGTCATTGCTCCTACTTGATTTGCCAATTTAATCGCATTGACCACGTTCGCTGAATTACCGCTGGTGGAGATACCGATAACAATATCCCCGGGATGTATAAAGCTGGCCAGCTGCTGTGCAAAGACGTTTTCGTATCCTTCGTCATTGGCTAAGGCGGAAAAGAGTGCCATATTATCGGTCAGGCCCATTACGCGAAAGTTCGGTAAGCCCCTCCAACGCGTGTTCTTTCCCAGATCACAAACGAAGTGCGATGCTGTCGAAGCGCTGCCTCCGTTTCCCATAATGAAAATCTGCCGGTTGCTCAATCTGGCTTCATGCAGCATAGATATGACCAGCTCGATTGTTTCTACAGGCAAACGGTCGAGGGTTATTTGAAGTTCAGTGATATATTTACGGCTTTGACTCATTTTTCCGTCCCCAAAATTCTTGATTCACAACCAGATCCGCTCGTCCTATCGTTGATAATTGAAAATTACCTTGGAGCCCTCCGCTTCGAGCTGGAAAGGCAACTCCTGTAAGCGGCCCAGTGCAGACCGAACAGCTTCTTGCTTTTCATGCCGGCAGTACAACAGAAGGAAACCTCCACCGCCTGCGCCGGTGATCTTGCCGCCAACGGCCCCCGCACGAATTGCGGATTCATAAATATCATTAATCTCCCCATTGCTTATCTTGCTGGCTAACTGTTTTTTAAGCTGCCAGCTGGCATGGAGTAATTCACCGATTGCATCAAGGTTACCAGAACGGAGCTCATCGCGGGCAATATAAGCGATGCGCTTCATCTCACGCAAAACATTGCTTCTATCATTTAAATTTTGCTTCTGCTCAGCCAAGATAGTAGCGGAACTACGGGTAATGCCCGTGAAGAAAAGCATCAAGTTCTCATTCAAGCGTCGTTTTTGATCGGCACTCAATTGAATTTTTTGGCTAACGACTTCGCCGCTCCTTGTGAACTCCATAAACCGGAGCCCACCATAGGCAGCGATATATTGATCCTGGATTCCAATTGGTTTTTTCAGCTGGTCAATTTCGATTTCACAAGCTTGCTGTGCAAGGCACTCTGCTGTCACAATCTCACCCTTCAGAGCGTGCATGGCATGCAACGCTCCTACGATGACCGTGCTAGAAGAGCCTAACCCTGAGCCTCTGGAAGGGATATCTCCCATGGTGGTAATTTCGACGCCTTGATGGATACCCGTTTTAATTAGTGCTTCTCTGATCAGCTCATGTTCAATTTCTGACACCTGGTCCACCATCTCCGTGCGGGTGTAACCGACCCGCAGCTTTTGGTCAAACCGCTTCTTGATGGTGACAAAGATATACTTATCGATTGCTGAACTCAGAACACAACCCCCTTCTTCGAGGAAAAACGAGCGGAAGTCGGTGCCGCCGCCAAATAAACTTACCCGCAGCGGGGTCTGAACAATGATCATGGTACCAGTTCAGCCGATTTGAAATACTCGACTGTTCGCTTCAGACCTTCTGCCAAATCGACTGTTGAGCTCCAGTTCAATTCTCGACGAGCTTTACTCGCATCCAAATAAATCCGGCGCGTTTCACCAACTTTGGCTGGTCCATGCATGCAATCTAACCCGTAACCGGTGATCTGCTTCAGTGTGGAGAAAATCTCGTTCACTGTTGTCCCCCGGCTGGAGCCCAGATTATATATTGAAAAGCCATTTTCTATTTGTAGAGCCGATAAGTTCGCCCGAGCGCAGTCCCCTACATAGACAAAGTCTCGTTCCTGTTCACCGTCCCCGTTTACCACGGCTTGTTCGCCATTTAGCATCTGCCCAGTAAAGATGGCGACAACGCCGGCTTCACCATGCGGATCCTGGCGGGGACCGTAGACATTGGGGTAGCGCAGGACGATGGATTCCAAACCATAAAGCTTATGGTACATATAAAGGTAATGCTCGACAGTATGTTTGCTGGCGCCATATGGACAAACAGGGTTGATCGAATGACCTTCATCGCAGGGAAGATACTCAGGCTCGCCATAGACCGCACCGCCGGTCGAGATATATACAAAACGCTTAACCTGATATCTTTTGGCGCACTCGATCAAGTTGATTGATCCAAGTACGTTGATATCGGCGTCAAGGAGAGGATCAATCACGGATCGACGAACATCCATCTGAGCAGCGTGGTGATTGACGTAATCAGGGCATTCTTTTTCAAATATCCCTGAGATTTCGGGGCTGCGGATATCTAGCTTGTAAAAAGTAGCTGCTGGATTGAGATTCGAGAGTCGTCCCGTAGATAGATCATCCACAACGACTACCTCATAGTCATTATCGATATAGAGATCTACAACGTGCGAGCCGATAAATCCAGCGCCGCCTGTAACGAGAACTTTCAAAGTCAACTCCTCAGCGAATATTGAAATGAACGAAATTTGCCATGGATAGCTAGTACGCGCCGTTGCCCCTAATTACGACCGGCACGGTTTGGAGCAGAATCTGCAAATCTAACCAGATGCTCCAATTACGTATGTAATACATATCCAGCCGTACCCTTTCCTCATAGGAAACATCAGATCGGCCGCTCACCTGCCACAGGCCGGTAATACCTGGTCTGACCGTCAGCAGGTTGATGTCCCATTGGTCATATTTTTCCACTTCCGCAGGGGCTATCATCCTCGGACCGACCAGGGACATTTCTCTTTTTAGAATATTGATGAATTGCGGTAGTTCATCGAGGCTGGATTTGCGCAGGAAACCGCCGATGCGTGTCACCCTTGGATCGTCTTTGATTTTGTGATTCTCCGCTAGTTGATGTTTTAATTCGGGATAAGTGGCAAGGATTTCATCACCATCGACACGCATCGTGCGGAACTTGTAAGCACAAAACTGCCTGCCGTTCACCCCCATGACCCTACGACGGAATATTATTGGACCAGGAGAATCCAGCTTGATCACCAAGCCGACCACCAGAAAAATGGGAAATAAGATGATCAGAGCAGGAATGACCAGTGTGTAGTCAAGAAGCATTTTTAAGAATTGGTCGATTCCGGTCAGCCTGACTTTGTTGATGCCAACCAGGGGGACATAAGCGAATTCTTTGACGGTTAGTCCCGTGGTGATAATTTCGTAAAGTCCGGAAGACATTCGAACATTGATGTGGCTGGCTGTGCCATAACGTTGGAAGATATCCATTATCTTGTCGCGGGAAGAAATGGCGCTGCTAGCAAGGACTAATTCTTCAATAGCGTATTTTTCGACCAATTCATCAATCTGGTCTAGATTCCCCAATACGGGCAAATCTCGAAAAACCAGTTTGCCAGGCGCGATCTTTTTGTCGATAAAGCCCAGGATCTGTAATCCTGAGGTCTTCCAGCGTAGCAGCTGTTCGGCCAATGAAAGGCCTTCACTGTTCGCCCCGATGATGATGGCATTCGATAAAAAATATCCGCGTTTTCTAAGAGAATAGATCACCCGGCGAAGAAGAAAACGTCCAAACGATGTAAATAAGAAGGCAAATCCCCAGGCTAACATCAGCCAGCCGCGGGCAAAGATGAAACCAGGATCCAAAAAGCCGGCGGCGATAACCACAAACATTCCCGCGGTGCTCGCATTGAAAACTAAAGCATATTCTTCCGTGCCGCCAAGAAGTTTTTCACGGTTGTACAGACCGTCGAGGGCAAAGATTATCAGCCACAAAGGGATCAGTGCGATGACCAGGCGCTGGTAGAAGGCGAATGAAGGGTCAACATCTACTTTGAAAACATCCAGTGATAATTCAAACCGAACGAAATAAGCTACCCTGAAGCCAAGGCCGATAGCGAATGTATCGCTGATAATAAGACCCAAGGTAAAGAGGCGCCATTGCGCCGTGCGTGAGATACTGCGGGAGGCTTGTTGAATCTTTGTCGGAATGACTGAATCGATCAGTATATTTGTATTGGCAGGTGATGTTTCCATATAAGCTCCAGTGGCACGCTCCGCCCTTCCGACAATTCGAAGATCTCGGATACGCTCCTCAAATTATTAAAAATCCCCTTTCATTATTATGTTTCTAGAAATCCCCGGCGGCGGGGCGCGCTCCGCCCTTCCGACAATACTCCATGATCGGAAGTACTATCTTTATAAGTGAACATCTGAAGATAAACCGATTTGCTTCGATGTGCTCAACATGAATTGAACTTCCGGTCTATCCCCGCCCCTAGTTCAAAATGAATCTATCGGACGAAATTAATTGGCGCTCTGCAACTGTGACAGGCCTCTGGTTAGATCAAAAGCTCAACGATATTGAAGATGAGAGCGCCCACTTTATTTCACAAATCTTTGTTTTAGCTGCTTACACAGGATCACTCTGATCTATCCGGATGATTTCTAATAAGTCAGTGCTCTGAGCAACCATCATTACTTGCTTGTCAAATATATGAACGAGATTATCCGCTTCATCGACGATGATAAAACGTATCTTTGGATGATTTTTCAAAATGTCATAAATAAAGAAGAAGTCTGAGAATAGCGCGCTTTCCTCAAGTATGACCACATTTGGATGAAAAAAATCAATTTCTTGTACAAAGGAAAACTTATCATCCGAAAAATTGGAAACGCCCAGAACAAGCAAATCGTGCTCGCGTGCTAATAGACTTTCAACCCCGGCTGCCAGTAAATTCTCGCAACGGAACACGAGAACGCGCTTCAATGGTTCCTCACGTTTTCTGATAAAGTTTATCCAAAAAGTGCTCTTATCGTATAAGATTATTGGATTGAGGTCAATAAACTCTTAATAAACTGCTTAATTAAAAAAGGATTATCTTTTCAGATAATCCTCCTGATGTTTGTAGAACTTATATAATACTTTGCAATAATTGGAACAATTAAGGAATGAAGTGCAAATTACAAGCCGTTATTTGATGATCCATGATTGGTAATGCCGTTCCCCTTTTGGCGGGCGAACCTGACCGCTTCACGACGATTTTTCAAATTTAGTTTTTCTAGAATATTGTGAACATGAACCTTTACCGTGTTTTCTGAAATGACCAAATATTCAGCAATCTCTTGGTTAGTTCCCTGGTTGGCCAAAAGCTGCAGTATCTCTCTTTCTCGAGGGGTTAGAATAGCTAAGTCAGGAACTTCCTGACTATTCGTTGTGACCAATTTTTGAAATTCTGTTACTATCCGACTTGCCAGAGAACGAGACATTGCCACTTCCCCCCGTTCCAGCGCACCGAGGGATAATAGCAATTTGGATATAGGCATTTTTTTAGGCAGGTAGCCCCGCGCGCCGCTGCGGATAGCGGATATAAACGAATCATCAGAATCCTGGTGTGTTAAAATAGCAATCTTCGTTTCAGGCCTTCTGCTTAGGATTTCTCTTATTGCATCTACGCCATCGCCATCTGGTAAATGAACTTCCATAAGCACCACGTCTGGTTTTAATTTCACTATCTTCGCAATTGCTTCGTGCACCGTATCAGCCTCTCCAACAACCGTTACGTCTGGATGGTTGCTGAGAAGGCTGATCAAACCTTCCCTGAATAGTACATGGTCATCGACGATTAAAATATTCATGTAGGATCTTTTCTGCGAGCTTAGAATTGGCTATAAGTATTAACGATTCTTTATAAATGTTGTTACATGATTTAATTTAACAAATATGATCTCAGCCTTCCAACAGTTCTATTACCAGTACTAGCAAAGCTTAAATTCCTGACAAAAAAAGAAATTCGTGCATGGTTAGGAAATAACAATATTGCATGTTGAAATGGTATTAACCTGGCTTAAAGCAAACAAGCATAATCACCGCCTGGTGTTATGCCTGTCCTAAAAAACGCATTGCAATCTTAACAACCCCCTTTTCATAGGTCAAATCCTATCCACTTTATTTTATAGGGCTAAAAATATTCTTTGACAATGAGATTGCGTTGCGTAAACACTATTTTAGTGATTTTTAATTATAAGTCAAGTTAGAACTTCCGCTTATGAACTTCCGCTTATTTGAACGTAAAGATCAGACCGCTCGTCATGGTCATGGACGAAACCCGTGGCCGGCTAGAGCAGATCTACGAGGAGCATCGGGACGAGGCAGCTGGCCATAATTATCTGCCCTCCATAGTCGAAGCGTTGGAAGTCCCCGATTGGCAAGAGAACGCTTTGTTGGAGGCTTACTAGGTGGATGCTGCTTTCGGCGAACAATACATCTAGGAATTAGGATTATTTTCTCAGGCCGGGTAAGATTTTCATCTATGCTTGCGTCAGAATGATGCTGTGGGAGAAGCCTGCAAATCTGAGGTTACCTTAGACAAAACCAGCACCCTCTAAAAGCCGAGTGCTGATCACTGCAAACTGGCACTGACCGCTAATACAAATGAGCGCGGAGAGACTCGAACTCTCAACCAATGGCTTAAAAGGCCACTGCTCTGCCAATTGAGCTACGCGCCCAGGCGAATTGCATTCTATCACGCCAGCCCAACAGCGTCAACGGCTCCGCTCGGCTCGTCCTTTGAAAACCACTGGAGCAATTGGCCTTGACTTTTCCATTGAGACTGATTACTATCGAGCCACAGAAATCATCAACCAATTCATCGGAGGAAAAATGGCAAATATCCCTGAAGTAAGTGGAGACACATTCCAGGAAGAGGTCTTGTCTGCAGAGAAACCTGTCCTGGTCGACTTTTCAGCAGTTTGGTGCGGTCCCTGCAAAATGCTGGATCCCATCGTCGAGCAGTTGGCCAATGAATGGTCCGGGCAGATCAAAGTAGTCAAGTTGGATGTCGACGACAACCCAAACATCGCCATGCAATACCAGGTTATGGGTGTCCCCACTCTGATGCTGTTCATCGATGGTGAAACCAGGGAACGCCTGACGGGCTACCAGCCAAAAGATCGCATCACTTCCAAGATCAAGCCACACCTGCAAACGGCTTAGCCACATAATAAAACTAATTTACTGGTTTGCCTGGCAAGCCCTGAGTGCGCATGCTGCACTCAGGGCTTCTCTTTTCTTTAATCCATGAATATGGAACTCCGTGCTTTCCAGCTGCTATCTTAAACTTTTCCAAAATCCTTGATCTTTTATGCAATAATAATTATACTTTTATCAAATGAAAGTAATTGCAATAACAGCTAACATTAATTATGCCTTCCACTAATCCCTCCCTCGTCGAATTGCGCGCCAAAGGCTATCGTCTGACTCCCCAACGCCTCGCCATCCTCAAGATCCTACGCGACTCCGGCGAACACCTCACCCCTCTGGAAATCTTCCACCAGGCCAAACAATCTCTACCTGGCATCACTGAGGCCACCGTCTACCGCACCCTCGGCTTCTTGACGGAACAGAGCCTGGCTCTGGCAGCCCACATTGGCAGCGGGCAGCTGGTCTATGAGATCGCCGAAAACGACCACCACCACCTGATTTGCCGATCTTGCGGAGAGACTGCCGAGATCGACCATAACCTGCTGCAATCCTTGTACGAGGAATTCGAGGCCCGCACTGGATATCGCATCGACTCGATCCACCAGACCTTCTTCGGGCTCTGTCCTGGCTGCCGCAAAGATTTATTTAATCAAAGTTTGGAGGGCGATAATGATCCCCGTGACACCCCTGATTAAACCCATCCATCTACATATCCCTGACGGTTTCTTGAGCCTGCCCATTGCTGTTCTCTTTTGGATCTTATCCATCCTTTTCATTCTCCTGGCCGTGCGGCGCACGCAACGAGAATTCGGCGAGCGCCAGGTACCTTTGATGGGCGTTATGGCCGCCTTCATCTTCGCCGCCCAGATGATCAACTTCCCCGTAGCTGGCGGAACCTCAGGTCACTTGCTGGGCGGTGTGCTGGCAGCCGTCATCCTGGGCCCCTGGGCTGGCATGCTTGTGATGACCAGCGTGGTGGCAGTCCAGGCGTTACTTTTCCAGGACGGCGGTCTGCTGGTTATGGGCGCCAACATCTTCAACATGGGGATACTCACCGCCTTGATCGGTTATGGATTACACCACGGAGTTGCCGGCAAAGACAGAAGCATCCGCCTGGCTGTGACCGGTCTGGCCGCCTGGCTCTCCGTCATCGCCGGCGCTCTGGCAACCTCCTTGCAGGTTTGGTTGAGCGGTTCTGCCCTCTTGCAGGTAATTGTCCCTGCCATGCTCGGCGTCCACGCCTTGATCGGCATCGGGGAGGCCCTGATTACCGTGGCTGCCCTGAGCTTCATCTTACAAGTCCGACCAGACCTGATCACTCCAAAACTGCAGATGAACGATCGCCGAACGATCGCCGTTCGCCGTGGCTGGGTGGCTGTAGGTTTTCTGGTGAGCCTCGTGATCCTCTTGTTGGCCCCGCTGGCCTCAGCTAACCCGGATGGTTTGGAGCGCGTGGCGATAGATTTGGGATTTTACCGGCAAGGTCAAGATCCTCTCTACCAGATCTTTCCGGACTACACCCTCCCTGGTCTCGGCGAAACGCCCCTTTCCACCATCTTCGCAGGTGTGCTCGGCGCTCTCTTTGTCGCCGGAATTACGGTGCTTTTCACAAAAGTCCTCCGACAGCCAAAGAAGACCTGATCCATGCATGTAAATTTATTTGACCCCTACCAATCGGGACAGAGCATCATCCACCGTATGGACCCGAGGGCAAAGCTCGTTGTCACTATTTTGTTTATCCTATCCAATGCGTTTTTACCCGACGGTGCCTGGCTGGCATTTTTGTTTTCCTGGGGTATGGTCTTATTCGCCGGTGGTCTGGCAGGGCTAGGCCCGTTCTATCCCCTCAAACGCTCTTTCATTGCCCTGCCCTTTTTCCTGGCGGGGATCTCTGCTATCTTTGCCGTTCCCGGCCGGGCAATTGGCTTCTTAGACATGGGTCCCTGGCGCCTGGTGGCTACAGACACTGGTATCCTGCGATTTGCCAGCATCGTGGCGCGCAGCTGGATATCCGTTCAGATGGCTATACTGCTCACAGCAACCACCCAATTTCCCGATATCGTCCACGCACTCCGCCACCTGAAAGTCCCCCAGATTTTGGTTTCAATTATTGTCTTTATGTACCGCTACTTGTTTGTCCTTATCGACGAAGCCGTGCGCCTGTTACGCGCCCGCCAGGCCCGCAGCGCACAATCTACCTCAGGAACCGGTGGTGGATCAATCCGCTGGCGGGCGCGGGTAACGGGCAATATGGCCGGGCAGCTTTTCCTACGCAGTTATGAACGCAGCGAGCGGGTTTATGCCGCCATGTTGTCCCGCGGCTACCAGGGCCAGCTGCTCACTCTTAACCCTCATGAGTGGCATCTTAAAGACTGGCTCTTGAGCTGTCTCGCCATCTTATTATTGTTCCTGTTTCAATGGATTGCCAGGATTTAGAGCTATTCCCATGCCGATTGTTCACGATCAGATCTCTGCCGCCAATCCGTTGCTCACCAGAGCTTCGGCCCCTGGTTCCCACCTGCTCTCTATCCAGAACCTGAGTTTCTCCTATCCGGATGGTCAGGCGGCGCTCCAAAACGTCTCCTTAGCGATAGAACACGGAGAAAAAGTTGCCCTGGTCGGCCCTAATGGCGCCGGCAAAAGCACGCTCATGCTTCATCTAAATGGTATCCTGAGTGGTGACGGACAGGTCCGGATCGCTGGATTGGAAGTGAATAAATCGAACCTGCCGCTCATCCGCGCAAAGGTCGGCCTGGTCTTCCAAAACCCCGACGACCAGCTCTTTTCGCCAACCGTCTACGAAGACGTTGCTTTTGGCCCTCTGCACATGGGGTTACCAGAGGAAGACGTTCACCGGTGCGTGAAAAGGGCTCTAGAATTAGTTGGAATGCAGCAATACGGTGATCGCCTATCTCACCATCTGAGCGCCGGCGAAAAGAAACGCGTCTCGATTGCTACAGTTCTATCTATGGAACCTGACATCCTTGTATTCGATGAACCTACCGCTGGCCTGGACCCAAGAGCCCGGCGTGGTCTCATCCGGCTTCTGAAGGGACTGCCCCTCACCACTTTGGTCTCCACCCATGACATGCACATGGTACATGAGATCTTCTCCCGCGTAGTCATCCTGGATGAAGGTCGTATCGTTGCCGACGGCCCTGCTGAATTAATACTAAATGATGTCGATCTGCTCGAATCACATGGCCTTGAAAGCCCATTCGAGCCCGTTAGCTAATCCGCGGCTACAGAAAGCGACTCAACTGCCACCAAACCGGCTGCCTCCCGCAACAAGGCCGCTTTGTCCGTCCGTTCCCAAGGCAGATCCAGGTCGTCACGGCCAAAATGCCCGTAAGAAGCCACCTGCCGGTAAATTGGCTGGCGCAAATTCAAATCCCGGATAATCGCACCAGGTCTCAGATCAAAGTATTCATCGATCAGGCCGGCAATCTGGTCATCCGGAATTTGCCCGGTGCCAAATGTTTCCACGTTCACGCTCAGAGGATGCGATACCCCGATGGCGTAGGCTACCTGGATTTCGCAACGCTCTGCCAGGCCTGCGGCCACCACATTCTTTGCCGCCCAGCGGGCTGCATACGCCGCCGAGCGATCAACCTTTGTCGGATCCTTGCCGCTAAAACACCCGCCGCCATGACGTCCCATACCGCCGTAGGTATCCACGATTATCTTGCGGCCGGTCAGACCCGAATCGCCCATCGGACCGCCAATTACAAATCGTCCGGTCGGGTTGACATAGATTTTCATCTCATCGTCCACCATCTCCTCGGGCAGCACCGGTAAAATAACATGTTCTATCAGTGCTTTACGGATTTCTCCCTGAGAAACGTCTGGGGCGTGCTGCGTGCTGATCAGAACTGTATCCACCCTCTTCGGCTGGCCAAAGCTGTACTCTACGGTTACCTGGCTCTTACCGTCCGGGCGCAACCAGGGTAAAGTGCCGTCCTTGCGTACTTCGCTCAGCCGCCGAGCCAACTTGTGCGCAAGATAAATCGGGAGCGGCATGAGTTCAGGCGTCTCATTGCAGGCAAAACCGAACATCATGCCCTGATCGCCCGCGCCGATGCCATTTACCTGTTCCTCGGTCATCTCCCCCGATTTCGCTTCCAGAGACTGGTTCACGCCCATGGCGATATCACCGGACTGCTGGGCGATGGCGACTTGCACACCACACGTTTTTCCATCAAATCCTTTGGCGCTGTCATCATATCCGATCTCAAGGATCACTTTGCGCGCCAGCTCGTCATAATTAATCTTTGCCCGGGTGGTAATCTCACCCAGGAACATGACGAAACCTGTCTTGGTTGCCACCTCACAGGCTACCCGTGAAAAGGGATCCTGTGCGAGACAGGCATCCAAAACGGCGTCGCTCAGCTGGTCACAAATTTTGTCCGGGTGCCCCTCAGTGACCGATTCAGAAGTGAACATCAAGCTGGGCGACTGCATAAACGTAGTAGTCATCGTCACGAAACCTCCAGTAAAATAAAATTGCCCCTCCTAGACAAAGAAAGGGCAACTGAACAAATCACACGGCTGCCCTCTCATCTTCCAGAACATCCGTCTGCCGGAATTGGCACCATTGGTTAGTCGATTAATCCATGAGTCCGGTAGTCTTATAGTCCTCTTGATGTCAGACTATCAGCCTAATGGACTAAATCCTGGTTGCCGAGGCTTCACAGGGCCGGTCCCTCCACCTCTCTGGATAAGAGTGCCGCAAGGGGCTATGAAATTATTGGATGCGATAATACCATGGGAAGAACAAGATGTCAATCAGGAAAGGAGCAGGATAACATAGTAACCGATTGGCGCCGCCCACAGCCAGGAATCGATGCGATCGAACATGCCTCCGTGTCCGGGTAACAAGCTACCCGAATCTTTAACCCCTACCTGCCGCTTAATCATGCTCTCCCCCAGATCGCCGAGCGGTGTAATCACCCCTAGCACGAATCCGATGAATGCGCCGCTTCCCGGCGCCAGCGCTGACTGATCGCCCGCTCCTATTCGCCATAGTGCAGCCAATAAAGCCGCCCCAAGCGAACCCGTGATGATCCCACCCAGGTATCCTTCCCAGGTTTTTTTTGGACTCAACCTGGGGGCCAGCCGGTTTCTGCCAAATGTCCGCCCGATAAAAAAAGCGCCACTATCTGCCAACCAGACTGCCGGTAAGACGACAAGCAGCCACCATTTCCCCTCCGGCAAACCCCTTAAAGAGACCAAATAAGCTCCCAACCAACCGACGTATATGGCACCAGCAAGAGTAATAGACAAGTCGGTACCGGCTTTGTCCCGACCACGCTCGTATTGGATCAGGTGATAGATCATGCCTGCCAACAAAAACATGACCAGAATCCAGGGTGCGCTCCCGAAGTTATCCATCGCTCTACCCAGCACGAGCGCCAGTGTGCCAGCCAGAATTAATCCGGTCGCCGGCTGGTACCCATCCACGCGAAAAAGCCCCCCGAATTCCCGGGCGGCTAAAAGGAGTATCACCGCCACAGTCCCCGCAAATACCCATCCCCCCACATGGATAACGAACACCCCTAACGGAAGCAAGATGATCGTTACCACCAGGCGTTGGGTGAGCATCGATAGACGGCATTTCCTACGCAGAATGATGCACGCGCCCGTAACGGCGTTCGCGGTTTCTGAATTCCTGTAAAGCCCGGTTCAACTCTTCTTTGTCAAAATCTGGCCAATAGGT
>DATCIL010000151.1:0-1400 GCA_036507795.1 Anaerolineales bacterium
TTGCGTTCTCATCGTTCGGTTAGTCTATGTTGCAGGCTCCCGCGCACCTGATCCCGATCCTTGGTGGCGTAGTACCAGTCGATTGTCCGGCGAAGTCCGTCGGCGAATTTCACCTGCGGCTCCCAGCCCAGAAGTTTTTTCGCGAGCGAATTATCGGCCACACGATTGAGCGGACCGGTGGGCATCTCCGGGCATAATTTGATCTCGGCCCTGTGCCCTGTGTACTCCATCACCATCTTGACGGCATCAATCACCCGCACGCGCTCCATCGTACCGAGATTCACCGCCGTGCCGTCATCGATCCGCTCGGCAGCCAGCATGGTCCCTCGAACGATGTCGTCGATATAGGTCCAGTTGCGCACCTGGTTTCCAGATCCCCACACCTCGAATGGGTTCTGACCGACGAAGGCCCTGGCGATCATCGCAATGACCGCATGGTTTTCGTGCCCCAAGGGGCCGAAAACTGTGAAATAGCGACAGGAGGCCGCCTTCACGCCATATTCTCTATGGTACGATTTCAAGGTAAGCTCGCCCATCAATTTTGCCCAGCCATACATGTTGTCGGCATCATAGGGTGGGCCTACTGTTTCTTCGGTCAGGTAAAGCTCATCATCTGGTTCGTTTTGGAGAAAGTTGGGATAGACGCATCCCGACGAGGCGTAGACGACTTTTTCAACACCGCCCTTATAGGCTTCCCAAAAGACCATCCCGTCGAGGAAAAGATTGGCCGCCGGTCCGGCCTGGTGCAGGTCAACATACCCGCGCCCGCCATGGTCGGCAGCCAAATGAAACGCCACCTGCATGCCGCGCATAACTTCACGAACAACTCCCGGCTGAAGAAGATCGGCCTGGATAAATTCGGCTTTGTTGTCCTCTGTGCAATGCTTTATGTTCTCCAGCTTCCCGCTGCTTAAGTTATCCACGACGCGCACCCGGGCGCCGGCTTCGACGAGCGCATTTACGAGGTGAGCCCCGATAAAGGAAGCTCCGCCGGTGACCAGCACGGAACGGTTTTTCCACGTCATTTAGCTACCTCCGAGTCGCTATATTTGGTTGGCTCTTCAGGCATCCGTGTGGTTAACCTGGCACTATCACTTGGGTGTTGTTCACCACGAAGATCACGAAGGACACGAAGGGTTCAGATAGCTGCGAACCAAAACTCTGCGCTTCTGTTAGCACTGGTACGGGCAACCACGGGGCTGTTGCCCACAGATCTGAAACCCTGAATCCTTTGCGCTCTTTGCAGTCAAATCTTCTTCCCTTCGTGCTCTTCGTGTCCTCCTTTGAAAATACCCGTTTGGGGATGAGAACCAAGAGGCCCGCCTGGGTTCCGTCATACCCGCGAAAGCGGGTATCCAGGCTAATTCGGCGCAACAAACCTGGATTCCCGCGTGCGCGGG
>DATCIL010000152.1:0-14683 GCA_036507795.1 Anaerolineales bacterium
CGTCCATCCTGAAAGCAACCAGGTGATCGGCATCGTCACCCGCACAGACTTGCTCAAGACCCTGACCAAAGAGCCCAAAATACCCGGCCGCCAAAACCTGGCCGATCGCCTGGAAATTGCGCTGCCGCCGGCCCGGTTGGCACTGCTCAAAGCCACTGCCCAGGTTGCCCACGAGCAGCGCGCCGCACTGTACATCGTTGGTGGCTTTGTCCGCGACCTGCTGCTGGAACAACCCAGCCAGGATTTTGACCTGGTGGTCGAAGGCAACGCCATCGAGCTGGCGCGTGGACTGGCGCGCCGCTACGGCGGCCGGGTGACCAGCCATTCCCGCTTCGGCACGGCAAAATGGCATATCACCGAGGTGCGGGAAAAACTGCGCCACTCTCTGGCCGACCAGCTCGATTCGGATCAGGTTCCACCTGGCGAATTCCCAGAATTCCTGGATCTGGTCAGCGCCCGCACTGAGTTCTACACCCACCCGACCGCCCTGCCAACAGTGGAGCGCGGCAGCATCAAGCTCGACTTGCATCGCCGGGATTTCACCATCAACACCCTGGCTCTGCGACTGGACGGGCCTTACTATGGGGACCTGCACGATTACTGGGGTGGTCTGAACGATCTACGGGAGGGCCTCGTGCGCGTGCTGCACTCACTCTCTTTTGTGGATGACCCCACGCGCATGCTGCGCGCTGTGCGCTTTGAGCAACGCTTTGGCTTCCGCATCGAGCAGCGCACCCTCGAACTCTTGTTAGAAGCCCGCAGCATGCTCGGTCGCATTTCGGGAGACCGCATCCGCCATGAGCTCGATCACATCCTGTTAGAAACCGGGGTATGTAATATGATGTTCCGCCTGCAGCAACTCGGTCTGCTCTCAGCCATCCACGAGGACCTTGTCTGGGACGAGTGGTTGTGCGATAAAATAGAAAACCTTCCGAGTGCAGAAAGTGATCTGCCGTGGGGTTTAGAGCCAGATCTTAAAGATATCCCCTTAAGACACGGGATTGCCTACACGCTTTGGCTGGTGCGGCTGCCTTCTTCCGCAGCGCGCGGCGTGATCGCTCGCTTAAGGCTGCCCCGTCTACTCGTTGATACTGCGCTGGCTGCACGCCGGCTGCGGCAAGACTTACCCTCGCTGGCCGGCCAAGCTCCCAGCAAGATTGCTGCCCGCTTACATGATGTGTCGCCGCTCGCCATCTATGCCACCTATCTGGCAACCGATGCCGAAAACCTGCAAACCGTCCTGGAAAACTACCTCACGGAATGGCGCCATGTTTCATCCAGCATCGATGGCCACGCTCTGCAGGCGCGCGGCCTACCGCCCGGGCCGATGTACCGCCTTATCCTGGCTTCCTTGCGTGACGCCTGGTTGGACGGTAAAGTAAGTACGAAAGAGGAAGAGGCAGCCCTGCTGGAGGAACTGATCGAAATATACAGCAAGGAAGAGCCAGAAGAACGATAGTGCGCAAGTATCATAACAATAATTGACGTAAGGTGGTCATGGTTGAGCTGATTGATCAAGTCGTTATCCGTCGAGTTGTCGAAGAGGATCTTCCTGCGCTGGAATGGAACGGCCAGTACAAACACTTCCGGCGTCTATTCAGACAGGCTTTCAACCGCGCTCAGCAGGGTGGCAGTATTCTGTGGATCGCCGAACTACCTCAGGCCGCGATCGTCGGTCAGGTTTTCGTCCAGTTGTTCAGCCATCGCAAAGATCTGGCGGATGGCGAAACCCGCGCCTATGTCTACGCCTTCCGCGTGCGCCCTGAATTCCGCGGTGAAGGCATCGGCACGACGCTGATGGAGACTGCCGAAGAGGACCTGCGCCAGCGCGGTTTTCAACTGGTGAGCCTCAACGTCGCTCGGAATAATCAGGATGCTCGCCGCCTGTACGAGCGCCTTGGTTACCGGGTCGTCGCCCCAGAACCCGGCATATGGTCTTACATTGACCACCGCGGCCGGCGCCGGCAGATTGAGGAACCCGCCTGGAGAATGGAAAAGGAACTTTGAACTAACCTTGCATCTTGCCAGATTCCATGCTAGAATCAGTCTGCAGTGGGGGGGCGGCAGATAGTGATATCTCCGAAAAGTGGGTGGTCCCCACTTTTCTTTCGTAATGGAGACTTTTGAGCCATCCCCCAGACTTTTTTTGCTTATAAGATACCGGGTAAAGCCGGCACACCCGGCTTTACCACAGGCAATATGTAGGAATATGTTGGAGAAGTAACAGGCATGAAGAACGAGTTTACTCTGGCATTTAATGAGGTTCTGGAGGACAAACAGCTCCCTAAGGAAGTTGTCATGGAGGCATTGGAAGCTGCCATGGTTTCTGCCTACCGGAGGGCTGTTAACGCTTCCAACGCTCAGTTAGTCGAAGCCAAAATCGATCCAGAGACCGGTAAGGTCGCTATCTTTGCCGAAAAGGAAGTTGTTGATAGCGTGCAGGATCCGCGAACCGAGGTCGCACTGGAGGAGGCTCGCAAGGTGGACCCTGAAGCCGAAGTGGGCAGCATAGTCACCGTCGAGTCCACCCCAGATGACTTCGGGCGCGTCGCCGCGCAAACCGCCCGGCAGGTGATCCAACAGCGCATCCGTGAAGCGGAACGTGATGTGCAGCTGGATTTCTTTAGCAAACAGGTTGGTGAGATCGTCAGCGGCGTGGTGCAGGCCGTAAATTCTCAGGCCGTCACTCTCGGTCTGGATATGAAAGCGGAAGGGATTATGCCGCGCAACCAGCAGATTCCCGGCGAGCGCTTCCGCCTTCACGATCGGGTGCGGGCACTGCTGATGGAGGTCAAGTCAACGCCGCGTGGACCTCAGATCATCCTGTCGCGCGCCCATCGCAATTTCCTTCGCCGCCTCCTGGAAAACGAAGTTCCAGAAATTTATCATGGCCTTGTAGAAGTTCGCTCCATCGCGCGTGAACCCGGACAGCGTTCAAAGGTCGCCGTGGCTGCGCTGCAAGCCGGAGTAGACCCGGTAGGCGCTTGCGTTGGCATCCGAGGGGTACGCATCCAGGCAATCGTGCGGGAACTGAATGACGAGAAGATCGATGTAATCGAATGGAATCCTGATCCGGCGGGCTACATCGCCAAGGCGCTCAGCCCGGCCCGGGTTACCGGGGTTTACCTCAATGAGTTTTTCAAGGGCACGAAGACTGCCACGGTGGTCGTGCCGGAGGACCAGCTGAGCCTGGCAATCGGGCGAGATGGGCAGAATGCCCGCCTGGCCGCTAAACTGACTTCATGGCGGATCGATATCAAAAGTCTGCCGGAAGCTGCTTCTGACGCACTTTACAAGCTGCAGAACGATCCGGAATATGCGTCCCTGGCAGCCCAGGAAATCGAAAACATCTCCCAGATAGAAGGGATCCTCGCCAAGAAGAGTGAGGGTCGCCCGGTTACTCCTGAGGAATACTCGGCGCTGGCCCAATTCGTCGACCGGGTAGAAGGTGGCATCATTCAGCAACGCCAGGAACAGAAACGGGTGCAGGAAGAGCGCCAGGAGGCCGCCTTAGAAGCCGTTCCAGGAGAAGCTTTCGAGACGCCTTTGGAAGAATTGGAACTCAGCACTCGGGTGCAAACCTTACTCGATGAAGCCGGTTACGAAACCGTCGGTGATCTGATGGTCCAGATGGAAATGAACGCCGATGCCATTGCAGATCTTGAAGGGGTTGGACCGAAATCCATGGAGGAGATCGAGTCTACCCTCTCCGAAGTCGCCTTTGAGGGTGAAAGGGTGGCCGAGGTAGAAGAAGCGATTGGCGAGGTCCAGGCAGAGGTTACCCCAGAACCGGTCGCAGTAGAAATTGAAGAGGCGGAGGAAGCTGCTCCAGCAGCCGAAGTCCTGGCCGAGGAGATGCCGGCCGAGAAGACGGAGGCTGCAGAGGTTGCGGAGCCTGCCGAGGTAGAAACGCTCGAAGAGGGTGAAGAAGAGGAAAAGCCCTCACTGGATGCACTCTTTGACATAAAGCCCGAGGATTTTGAGAATCTCATCCCAGAAGATGAATTCGAGGATGAAGAAGAGTCCGATAAAAAGAAGGAAAAGAAGAAAAAGAAGAAAAAGTACGTACAGGTAGAATATGACCCAGAAAAGGACGCCGTGATTGTTAAGCGCCAGCGTAAGCGCGGCGGCGATGACTGGGAAGAGGATTGGAACCTCTAAATCGTAAACCCGAGAGAAGTTTGGGTGTCTAGAAAGAAGGGAAGACGCAAACACATCCCACAGCGCACCTGTGTAGGCTGCCGCGAGGTTTTACCAAAACGGTCGCTGATCCGCATCGTGCGCACTTCCGAGGGAATCAAGATTGATCATACAGGCAAAATGGCTGGCAGAGGCGCATATCTGCACGACCGGCGTTCCTGCTGGGAGCGGGGCCTTAAAGGAGCGTTGGCACATGCGCTCAGGACGACCCTCACAGGGGAAGATCGGGAACGCTTAACAGAATTCATGGCAACATTGCCTGAAGATACGCCTTCTGAAGAAGAACGTGAGCATGCATGACCATGTTCTATCGACATCCAACCTGGTTAGCGAGTGGAGCGCGCTGAGATGATTACTTAACTCGGTTCGCCTCACTCGTTCATGGGAAAGCGAACTAGACAATGGTGGTGCCAGAAAATGGAGGTACCAAATGAGCGAGAACGGGCGAGACAACAAAACAATTGAACTTCCCGCCACTCTTACAGTGCGGGAACTGGCAGATGAAATAAATTCCAGTCCCATTGAAGTCATCAAAACGCTGATGGCCAATGGTGTAATGGCAAATATCAACCAGCAGATCGACTTCGATACGGCCGCGATTGTAGCCGCAGAAATGGGCTACGAAGTAACCCTCGAAACTCCAGAAGAAACCACAGAAGAAGATAGCGGACAAATTCCCCTTTGGCGGCGCGTCATTGCCGAAGAGGATCCCGGCCAGCTCGTACCCCGATCTCCGGTGGTCACGATCTTGGGACACGTCGATCATGGCAAAACGACCTTGCTGGACGCTATCCGTCATACCAACGTTGTTGGCGGGGAAGCCGGCGGGATCACTCAACACATCGGGGCCTACCAGGTGGAACATCAAGGACGCACGATCACATTCCTGGACACGCCCGGGCACGCGGCGTTTACCGCGATGCGGGCGCGCGGCGCCCAGGGCGCTGATATTGTAGTGCTGGTAGTAGCTGCTGACGACGGCGTTATGCCCCAGACCCGCGAAGCGATCTCCCACGCAAAAGCTGCAAAGGTACCGATTATTGTTGCGCTCAACAAGATGGATAGATCCAACGCCGATCCAGATCGCGTTAAACAGCAGCTGGCCGAAGTTGGACTGGTACCTGATGAGTGGGACGGCGATACCATTATCGTCCCTATGTCCGCCAAGCGCAACGAGGGCCTGGAAGATTTGCTGGAAGCGATCTTGCTGGTTGCAGACAGCCTGGAGATCCTGGCGAATCCAAACGGGCGAGTATTCGGCACGGTCATCGAAGCAGAGGTCGATCGCGCGAGGGGCGTGCTTGCCACGCTGCTGGTCCAAAACGGAACCCTGCGGGTGGGAAACATCCTGGTTGTCGGTAAAGCTCACGGCCGGATTCGCGCCATGTTTAACCACCTGGGTCGCCGGGTAGAAGATGCTGGACCGGCCACGCCTGTAGCCGCCATGGGACTCAACGACGTGCCCCAGGCAGGCGATGCATTTCGTCTGGCCGAATCGGATAAAGAAGCCAGAACGATCGTAGCCGAACGTATTCAGGAACAGGAAAAGACGGAATCTCGCCGCAAGAAAGCGATTACGCTCGAGCAGCTGTTCGATCAGGTTCAAGCTGGAGAGGTGCGCGAGCTGCGCATGATCGTGAAGGCAGACGTCCAGGGCTCATTGGAGCCGATTGTCTCTTCGCTGGAAGATATGGATATGGGGGCTATCTCGGTCAATATTCTGCATGCAGAGACCGGCAACATCAGCGAAAACGATGTGATGCTGGCCGCGGCATCGAACGCCATCGTGGTAGGTTTCAACGTTGAGGCCGATTCGGCCGCTCAGCGCCTGGCCGAGGCCGAAGGTATCTCTATTCGCCTCTACAATATTATTTACCGACTAACTGAAGATATTGAAAAGGCGCTAAAGGGTATGCTTGAACCGGAGATCAGAGAGAACGTGTTAGGGCATGCTGAAGTGCGGGCGATCTTCCACATCTCAAGGGTAGGGAACATCGCCGGCTGCCGCGTGATTGATGGCGAAGTCCGCCGCAACGCCAGGATTCGCGTGCTTCGGGATGGAAATGTAGTCTTTGAAGGAGAGTTGGCATCGCTCAAACATCACCAGGACGATGTGCGCGAAGTCCGGCAAGGATTTGAATGCGGCCTTTCCATAAAAGGTTTTAACGATTTCGAAGAAGGGGACCTTCTGGAATCATATGTACTTGAGAAGGTCCAGATAGCATGAGGTGGTAGATCTTTATGGTATCTAAGATGCGCGTGCAGCGAATTGCAGAGCGCATATACGAAGAACTTTCGGAAATGCTAATCCATGATATCCAGGATCCGCGCTTATTGGGAGTCTCTATTACCGATGTCAAGGTCGATCGAGAATTGGCTTTTGCCAATATTTATGTCGCCGCTCTAGAAGGTTCCCAACGCGCTGGGGAAGTCATCGACGCTTTCCAGCATGCCAGCGGATTTATCCGCAGCGAATTGGCTGCCCGGATAAACCTACGGATCTTCCCGCGCCTGAGATTTCACTGGGATCCGACGCCCGAACGGGCTGCACATATTGAGCAATTAATCGCATCATTGCAAAAGGAATCCTCCCATGATGGGGACGAATTTGATCCCATGGATGAGGAAGGCGGAGAGGATGGATGAGGACCTGCTTCAGATCCTGCGCAAACAAGTGCATGTGGCAAGCAGTCTATTGGTAGTATCGCATATCAGACCGGATGGGGATGCAGTTGGTTCTTTACTAGCATTTGGGCTCTCAATTCAAGCGGTTGAGAAAGAGGTGCAAATGGTGCTGTCGGACGGGGTTCCGGCGGACTTTCGCCATTTGCACGGCAGCGACCAGGTAAGAGCAAAGCCAGAAGGCTTGTTTGATTTTGTTGTTGCCGTGGATTGCTCTGAACTTGATCGAACCGGGGGTGCGCTCAATCGATATTCAATGCCGGACTTGAACATTGACCACCATCCGACGAATACGAACTTTGCCAAGATTAATTTGGTTGACGTTAAGGCAGTAGCGACGGCAGAAATGCTGGCGGAATACCTGCCAAAACTCGATCTGCCGATTACACCGCCGGTGGCGAATGCCTTGCTCAATGGAATCATTACCGATACGATTGGGTTTCGCACCAGTAATATGACGCCTAAGGCGCTGAGGGTCGCGGCGGATTTGATGGAGCTGGGCGGCGATCTACCAGACCTTTACCACCGTGCTTTGCTCAGCCGCTCCTTCGATGCCTTGCGGTACTGGGGAAGCGGGCTCTCTAAACTGCGCCGGGATGGAGGTCTGGTTTGGACCAGCCTCACCCTGGCAGATCGGCGCGCGATTGGCTATCCGGGCCGTGACGATGCTGATCTGGTTAATATTCTGACGACGATGCGAGATGCTGAAGTGGTCGTCGTCTTCGTAGAGCAAACCAAGAATCGGGTTAAGGTAAGCTGGCGCGCCCAACCACGCTTTGATGTCTCCAAAATCGCCCAGCTATATGGGGGCGGTGGACACAAAGCAGCAGCCGGGGCAGAAATCGAGGGAACCCTGCTGCAAGTAGAGAATGAGGTTTTAATGACTACCAAGACCTTGTTTGACGGATTATAATATTTATGTTATTTTAGAACAAATATGCTTGGAGAAACATCTCCTGGTGCGAGTTTCAAAATATAGCTTATTAGAGGGGCAAATCTAATCGAGCTCACTAATTTGCAAATTTGTACCGATACATTCTAGATTACAATATCACGGAACTATTGTAGCTGGGGAAGTTAATATGGACAGAGATCAAATCAAAAATGTTGTCTCAGGAGTACTGGTAGTCGATAAACCCGTTGGCCTCACCTCGCATGACGTGGTCCAGATCATTCGCAGAGGGACTGGCATTCGCCGGGCCGGACATACCGGCACACTCGATCCGCGTGCTTCTGGGGTGTTGGTTGTATTAATCGGACCTGCAGTTCGCCTGAGCGAATATGTTTCGGCATCAGACAAGCGCTACCAGGCTACTATTCGGCTGGGAAGCTCTACAGACACTTATGATTCTGAGGGCACAATTACAGGCTCCACTTCCGTGGATGGCATCACAGAAGATCAATTCTTAGAAGTACTGCAGTCTTTCGAGGGTGACATCCAACAGGTTCCACCCCCTTATTCTGCCGTAAAAGTGCAGGGTAAAAAAGCCTACGAGATGGCGCGAAAAGGGGAAGAGGTAGATTTAGAGCCGCGCAATATCAAGGTTTACAGCCTGGATTTGCTCGAATGGGCTCCACCCGAGGTCGTGATTGACGTATACTGCTCCTCGGGGACCTATGTGCGCTCATTGGCAAATGATCTGGGTAATGAATTAGGCGTCGGCGCTCACCTGATCGGATTACGCCGAACACGCAGCGGTCGCTTTACTTTGCGGGATGCCGTGCCCTTACGGAGGCTGAAAGAGGCTTTTCAGGCCGGCGATTGGTATAGATACCTCATACCGGCCGCAGACGCCCTTGGCGATTGGCCGGCAGTGGAACTGGATCCCGATCATGTCGAGCTGGTTCGCCATGGTCATCGCATAGAGGCCGAGCCCGGTTCGGAAGGTTGGGCGCGGGGTATCAGTATGCAGGGCGATCTGGTAGCATTGCTCGAGTACGACCCAGAAGGCAATGAGTGGCAACCCCGCAAGGTATTCTTCCAGACCTGAGGATCAGACTTGTTCATGCGACATTTCTGGTCCTTGGAAGAGGTTCAATTACAGAATTCCTGGCTAACCATCGGTTCCTTCGATGGAGTCCACCGCGGACACCAGGAGATCGTAAACAGGTTGATTGCCGGAGGCCATCCAGTCGGGTCTCCGGCAGTCGTATTGACATTTTTTCCCCATCCAGCCTTCGTCCTCGGCAAACGCGAAAAGCCTTTCTATCTCACCTCTCCGGAAGAGCGCGCCGAGCTGCTGGGCGAGCTCGGTGCAGATGTGGTAATCACCCACCCATTCGACCGGCAGGTTGCTTCGACTTCAGCCTACGATTTTATGGCCAAACTGAAAGAACACCTGAATCTGAAACATCTCATCGTCGGGGACGATTTTGCTTTGGGTCGTAATCGCGAGGGGAATATCTCCGCGCTCAGGCGGTTAGGCGCGGAGGTTTTCGACTACACTTTAGAGGTAATGCCGCCAGTTACCAACACCGGGGAGAAAATTTCCTCCAGCCAGATCCGCAGCGCGCTGGCGGATGGGAATGTGGAACGTGCCGCCGAGCTGCTGGGACGCCCATACGCGTTGACAGGAGAAGTGGTCCATGGCGATGGGCGGGGCCGCGCTATCGGAGTGCCTACTGCTAATCTGGAGGTTTGGGCCGACCGGTGCCTGCCGAAGACAGGTATCTACGTGTGCATGGCGCATGTGCTGGGGGAGACATGGGGGGCGGTAACCAATGTCGGCTACCGCCCTACTTTTGAGCCACAACCGGCAACTCCCATTGTGGAAGCTTACATTCTGGATTTCGACAGGCAAATTTATGGTGAGAAACTGCGGTTGGAGTTCCTTTCTCGCTTAAGAGACGAACTCCGTTTTTCCAGCGTGGACGCCCTGGTTGAGCAGATGAGGGAGGATATTAGAGCGGCGAGAGAGCAGTTGGCAGAAGAAAATACGTAATCCGTAACCCGTAAAACATGTGTTGAACTCTGCCCGGCTGGTTTAGCGACAGATAAGTAATGGAAGACTCGTGGTTCGCAGCACTTCGTCTACAACGCTTCCCAGGACAACCTCCGGCACCCACCTGCGGCCATATCCACCCATGATTATTAATTCGCTGGCGTACTCGTCAGCGATTTTGAGAATGGCTTCCGCTACCGCTCCTTCAGAAGAGATCAGTTCCGCCTGAACGTCCCGGTTCGCAAGGTATTCTTGCGCTCGCTCAAGCGAATGCTCAGCAGAATTGCCGCGTTCGTCGACGCTGACCACCACCAATGGTATTTTCCATTGATCGGCCAGGTGACAGGCGACGAAAAGGGCTTCATCTGATTTAGGGCTGCCATCATAGGCGAGCAGCGCTCTCCCGAGAGAAGTTGTTTTCCCGGGCACGGTCAGCACCGGTCGGGGACAGCGCCGGATAACCGTGCTCAAGCCCGAACTTAACCTGGCAAACGGCTGCGGTGGCGGTGGGAAGGACACATTGAGGGTTATCAAATCCGCCCATCTCGCCCGGTCGCAAATCACGCGGCTCACATCGCCGACCACCAGGGCCAGGTGCCCGCTTACACCTGATTCAATACAGCGCCGCTCGAATTCGGCCCTGATGGACTGCGCATCTTCACTTTCTTTTTGCTCTTCCGTTGGAACGATGTGCAGCCCATATAGGCGAGCACTTTCCCTTTGAGCAACAACGATCGCCTGTTCCAGCCCTTTGAATCCGGCTTCATCGCCGCTTACCGGCACCAAAATGAGTTTAAACAGGTGTTCGCCATTCTCGTAATCCTCCTTCCGGATCACTCCCGGAGGCGGTCCGGGTTCCAACGGTTCTGGGATTAGAGCATCGACGATCCTGTCGCCGAGGCGGGCTACCACACGCTCCCACGTGCGGCTCTGTTGAGCAGCCAAATCTGAAGCCGCTTCCCTTGGATCCACTTCCGTTTCCAGCATTTCCTGAAGCGCGGTGCGATGCTCGGAAATCCATAAATACAGGTCTGCTTCCGTGCGACCCGGAAAGTCGCGCAGGATGCCCAGTTCTCGAATAATGGTGACTACCGGCAGATAAACCTCATCATGCCAGTGGGCGGCAGCCTCCACGTACGGAATCTCGCGGTTTTGCTCGATACCCATGAAGTAGCGGTGAACGGCAATATGCTCTTCCAAGGTCCGGTATCCGCCCGGAGCCGATAACCTTAAATCGGCATCTGGCCGGGTCTGGTCTAAGCGGGTGTGTTCCAGGAAGTCCACATACTCGGCCTTAAGTATCAGGTCATCGACATCATCATCCGGAGAAAGGGGAACCCTGGACTTCAATTCGGTAACGTAGGCTTGAATGTGGCTCTGTCCCAGATCGCGAGCTACAGAAACCCGGTGATTGCCGTCTTCAACAAAGTACGCCCCACCGATCTGATATACCTGGATGGGAGGTAAGCCCTTCATACCAGTTACGGCGACCTTAACTCCGGCCCAGCGATCCGCATCGCTCTCCTGCTTTGGCAAAAAACTGCGAGTGAAATCTGTGTAGCGGTCGACGCTGCCCACAATGGCATCCAGCGGGATTTCCTGCAGCTTGGTGGGTTTCCTTTCGTGAATCTGTAGCCTCTTACGAACGTCGTCATATGAGAGCAATTCCGAGGATTTGCCGGCGAGGCGGGCCATAATCCTTTCCAAACCCGATTTACGGCGCGCCCTGTTGAAATCCTCAATTGCTGAAGAGTATTTCGAGGGATCTGATGTCATATTTGCATCATAAATGGGTACCCTCGAGATGTCAACCATACGGTTAACGTTCAGTTAATACGAAGCATCGGAAAGTACTCGATAAAATAATTAGAGTTTTTTTATCATCTTAGAATCCGGGCTATAATGGCGAATAATCATTCGCGGCGAATAACCATTCGGGAGGAAGGCGGAAATGAGACAATACCTTGACCTGTTACAGACCATCCTTGATCATGGCATAGAGAAAGGCGACCGGACCGGCACAGGCACCCTTTCTCTTTTTGGTTATCAAACGCGGTTTAATCTACAGGACGGTTTCCCGATATTGACGACAAAAAAGTTGCATCTCAAGTCGATTATTTACGAGCTGATCTGGTTTTTGCGGGGCGACAGCAATGTAAAATATCTCAATGAACACGGCGTGCGCATCTGGGATGAATGGGCGGATGAGAATGGGAATTTAGGTCCCGTATATGGCGTCCAGTGGCGGAAATGGCGGACGGCCGATGGCCGGATAGTCGACCAGATCTTGAGAGTGGTGGATCAAATTAAAACCAATCCCGATTCGCGGCGAATAATTGTCAATGCCTGGAACCCGGGCGAGGTGGAGAAAATGGCGCTGCCGCCCTGTCACCTGCTCTTTCAGTTTTACGTTGCCAACGGCCAGCTTTCCTGCCAGCTATACCAACGTTCCGCCGACGTTTTCCTGGGAGTCCCGTTTAACATCGCCTCGTACGCGCTGTTGACCATGATGATGGCGCAGGTGTGTGATTTAGAACCCGGTGAGTTCGTGCACACATTTGGGGACGTTCACCTCTATTCAAACCATTTCGAACAGGCCAGGCTCCAGCTTACCCGCCAGCCTTACCCCTTACCGCAAATGAAGATTAACCCGGAGGTTAAATCCATCTTCGAATTTCAGTACGAGGATTTTGAACTGCGCAACTATCAATATCACCCCCATATTAAGGCTGCTGTTGCGGTTTAAAGAGGACCCCGGAAATTTAATATATTAATCATGATCATTTCTATAATCGTGGCCATGGACGAAAAAGGCGCAATCGGCAGAGACAATCGCCTCCCCTGGCACCTTTCGGACGATCTCAAACGCTTCAAGGCTACAACTATCGGCCACCACATCATCATGGGACGCAAGACCTACGAGTCGATCGGCAAACCCCTGCCGGGGCGGACGAACATCGTGGTCACGCGCAATCCCGCGTACCAGGCTAAAGGCTGCCGGATAGCGCATTCCCTTGAGGAAGCCCTGGAAATTGCCCGGGAGAACGGCGAGGAGGAAGTCTTCGTAACGGGAGGGCGGGAACTCTTCGCCCAGGCGCTGGACATCGCCGACCGGATTTATTTGACCCGCGTTCACGCGGATGTCCCAGCGAACGTCTACTTCCCTGATTTTGACGAAAACGATTGGAGCGAGAAAGACTCTTTCTATCACGAAGCGGACGAGAAGAATGAGCATGCGTTCACAACAAAATTACTTGTAAGGAGGTCCGGTTAGCAGATCGAGCCGATAAAAACCCGCAAATGGGGATATTTTAGTGGTAATATTGGTTTATTAGGGAGATTCAAGCGGGCATATATTTTCACCAGAAGTAAATTCCAGTCGAGCAAAATCAAGGAGGGAAGCAAAATGAAACGTCTAATGTGGTTAATGATAGTCCTTTTTATTATTCTCGTCCTGGCTGCATGCACGGCACAGCGACCCGAACCTGTGAGCTTCACGGTCGAGATGACCGAATACGCCTTCAACCCGGCCAGTATCGAAGTACAGGTGGGCCAGGAAGTGACCCTTGAGCTGGTCAACCTGGGCACACTAGAGCACGAGATCATGTTCGGGCGCAATGTCATGATGATGGAAAACCGGCCCGCCGGGTACCAGGAAGACATGTTCGCTGTGGGTGGGGTTGAGCCACAGGTCGAGATGATGGCGGGCGAGATGGGTGAGGAAGAGGAAGAAGGACACACTGGCTTCATGGTCGTCCTGCCCAAGACCGGCGACATGGCTTCGCTGAAGTTCGTCGTCACCCAGGAAATGGTTGGCGAATGGGAGATGGGATGCTTCGAGCAGGATGGCGTGCATTATGATGCGGGAATGAAAGGAAGATTCATCGTCAATCCCTAACCGGCATTTTCAAACCGACCCAGCTTGACAATTCCATCATTAAACGGTATAAACTCGACCAATAGGACCAATAATCTAAAGACCGTGAAGAGGACGAGTAGGCGCCGAAACGACGGCCCAGAGAGTGGGAGCGAGGTGAGAGTCCCGCACGCACGCCAGCGCTGAATGGACCTTGGAGTCGCCGGGTGAACGACGAACAAAAATCAAGTAGCCTGAGCCGGATTTGCCGACCGTTAGCAAGGCATGGTTGTTTAGTCAAATAGTCAATTTGTCATGTAGTCAATTAGTCAATTCGTCTGGTCGAATGACCGTCCAGTTGGTCCGACTACCAGACTAATAGACAACAAGACTGGATAGACTAAGCGACCAATCTCGAGTGAGGCTGGCCTCCATCTGCTCTGGGGTAGGAATCCCCGTCGCATCACAGGCGGAGTTTTTGGTTGAGGGCAGCCTAACCGGGGTGGCACCGCGGATCTTGCATTCGTCCCCGTTCGTGGACGAATGCATTTTTGTTTATATAGAGGAGACTGGAAAATGACCGGTAAACAAGGACGAATTCTTACCGGGCACCGTCCTACCGGACCTCGTCACATTGGCCATCTGGTAGGTACACTCGAAAACTGGGTGAACGGCGCGAGAGATACCTGACGCGGCCAGACGAAATGCACAATAGGTTGCTCACGGGTACGAAAACAGCCAGACCGATTGCCCAGAAGACTTTAGAGGAGGTGAAAGATAAGATGGGACTTCACATGGAAACTGATCACTGCTAACTGATCACTTATCACCGAACGAGAAGGAGGAACACAAAATGACCGACCAAATCAAGTATATGCTCGACGAATCTGATCTACCGCGTTTTTGGTACAACATCAATGCCGATATGCCGGTGGAACCGGCGCCGGTCCTGCATCCCCAGACTATGGAGCCGGTCACGCCTGATTTCTTATCGGTCCTGTTT
>DATCIL010000153.1:0-2191 GCA_036507795.1 Anaerolineales bacterium
TGGAGGAGACACGCGTGCTCTCCCGCGTGATCGATGACCTGCGCACGCTTTCTCTGGCGGACAGCGGCGCGCTAAAACTGCAGCTGGAATCCACCAACATCGGGGAATTGATCGAGGAGGCAGTCACCTCCTTTCGCCTGCAGGCGGGCGCCTCGGGTGTGGAGCTGCGTGTCGACGTGCAAGCGGGATTACCGCGCCTGGAAGTTGACCCGACCCGTATTCGAGAGGTATTGGTTAACCTGTTGGCCAACGCGCTGCGCTACACGCCCTCGGACGGCCAGATTGTAGTGCATTGTTGGCTGGATGAGGGAGATGGCGAGCGGGTTTATGTTTCCGTGAAAGACACAGGAGTGGGCATTACAGCTCAAGATCTGCCGCACATCTTCGAGCGATTTTACAAAACGGACGAATCGCGGGGCACCGGCCTGGGATTGGCCATCGCCAGGAGCCTGGTTGCGGCTCATGGCGGGCAGATATCTGCAGAAAGTGATCTGGGGGTGGGCACGAAGATGGTCTTCACGCTGCCGGCTTAGGCTTTATTTATAATGAAGGAGATGACTATGTCCGAGAAACCACCAGGCAATGTGCCAAAGCCCGACCGGCCCTCTCTGCCCGACGGGTACGGCATTCCGGAGAGCACAGAGGGTACGCTGCCCTGGAGCTTCGTCGAGGAGCGGGTGGCTGAAGCACGCAACTACTGGATTGTGACTGTAAGACCTGATGGGCGGCCGCACGCCATGCCGGTCTGGGGCGCCTGGCTGGATGGGAAGCTTTACATTGAAGGCAGTCCCGAAACTCGCCGCCACCGCAATCTCGCCGCCAATCCCCACGTCGTGGCGCATCTCGAAAGCGGCGACCAGGTTGTGATTATCGAAGGGGAGGCCCACGAAGCAGGAAAGCCCGAGCCTGCGCTCGGTATGCGCCTTTCCCAGGCATACACTGCCAAATATGAATCGGTTGGGTATGCTCCAGGATCGAATGCCTGGGATAATGGTGGTCTCTACGTCATCTATCCCCGGAAGGTCTTCGCCTGGACGAAGTTCCCTCAGGATACCACCCGCTGGCGTTTCCAGTATGAATGAGATCCAAGTGCCTCACCCTACCATACCTGCGATACTCTGGCGGAGGTTGGACCAGCCAGGACATGATGCGGCCCGCCTGGTCCAGCAGCCTTCTGGTTGGCATCTGACCGGTACGGCGGTGTTTGTATACGATTCCCGCCCCTGCCGGCTGGATTACCAGGTGGCGTGTGATCCAGCGTGGCAAACCTCGTCTGCGCGGGTGACCGGTTGGGTTGGAGATGAGACCGTCGAGCTGGAAATCTCGGTTGACGCTGCTCGCCGCTGGTGGGTCAACGGCGAGGAACGGCCCGAAGTGGCCGGGTGCATCGACGTTGACCTGAACTTCAGCCCATCGACAAACCTGCTCCCGATCCGCCGGCTGGACCTTGCCATTGGAGAATCCGCCGAAGTGAAAGCGGCCTGGCTGCGCTTCCCCAGCTTCGCCCTCGAACCCCTTGATCAGGTTTACCGCAGAATTTCTGCAGATGCGTATCGCTATGAGTCGGCCGGCGGTAGCTTCGTTCGGGATCTCCAGGTGAACGCAGCCGGTTTTGTAACCGATTATCCGGACTTCTGGACAGCTGAGGCTGCCACGTGATTCATGATTAAGTACGAAGAGATTGATTGAGGAGCAGCCAATATAGCCCCAGGCTGTTGACTGCCTCGATGAACTTATCGAAGTCCACGGGTTTGACGATATAGCTGTTTGCACCCAATTGGTAGCTCTCGACGATGTCCTTCTCCTCTTTGGAGGAAGTGAGGACAACCACAGGAATGAACCTGGTCCGCGGATCATTCTTCACGGCTTTCAGGACTTCCAATCCGTCCACTTTGGGCAGCTTCAGATCCAGCAGGATAACCCGTGGGATATCCTCGACCCTTCTATCGCTGAACGCGCCGCGGGCGAAGATGAAATCCAGGGCCTCTTCGCCATCTCTAACGACGATCACCCGGTTTGCCAGATGGTTGTTCTTTAAAGATCTGAGCGCCAGTTCGGCGTCGTACGGGTTATCCTCAACCAATAAGATTTCAATTTCATTTTGCTGGTTCATGTTCTGGCTCCATACTCGGCAGCGAGAAATAAAACGTGGCTCCCTGATTGTTTTGCCCCTCGGCCCAGACGGATCCGC
>DATCIL010000154.1:0-1198 GCA_036507795.1 Anaerolineales bacterium
TCGCCAGGTTGGTGAGTTTGTATCCGAACGCCCCGGCGGTCCCCACAGACAGAAAATAATTGAATGCCAGGGAGATTTTGGCGATCGGCCGAGCAGTGAGTGACCCATCTTCGAGGAATATGGCGTTAGCAAGGCTTTGAGCATTGAGAACCGACATCCTGATTTCGGGATCTGACCGGATGTGGATTTCGTCGTCGAAGACAAACGGCCCGTTTAGTCCCGGGAAATAAACCGCAAACACTGCGACAAGGATGGAAAATGCAGCGAGAAGTTTCGCGAGCCGTCCCTGTCCCCGCAAGGCCTTCATCGTTTTTGCTTTGTTACACGAGAGTTCTTTTGCATGCCTTCCAGCAAGTTCTCGATGTCCTTTTCAGTCTCCTCAATTTGCTCGGTTCGCGGGTTCCGGGCTGTCTTGTTGGCTTCTCTCAGTCTGCGAAGTGTATCTCGGGCCATATCGCCACCCCCTTCTCGCACATAGAGATAGGCCAGGTCGAACAGCGGATGCAGATAATGCGAGTCGGCATCGTGAGCCAGATTGTACGCTGTTATTGCTTCTTTGATCTTGGCTTGACTGACAAACGAACGTGCCAGCAGAAAATTAATATAAGATTTGTCAACTCCGGTTTGATTTTCTCTGTTGAGCAGCGTTTTCATCCAGAGCTCCATAGCGGGTCCCAAGGATCGGCACCAGGTCAGGATGCAATCTCCCAGGTATTGCAGCGCCTGCCCGGTCGTGGCTGTGATGCGACCCGTTGCGAGGCGTCTGAGTGTCTCATCAGCACCGGCCTGATCAAATTTCTCCCCGGCGTTGGCGGCAAACATATTCATGTATAAGAGATAAGTGGCCTCTTCCGGGGCCAGTTCCGCGGCGCGACGGAAAGCCTGCATCCCTTCATTGTATTTGCCCGCCTCGATCAGTCTAAGAGCAAATCCGGATGAAATGCTGGCGGAATTGGGGTTATGCGAGGTTTCATACAGGAACAATGAATAATTATTAGCCCATTGCTCGGAGCGCATGTGGCTGACGATCGCCACCGTGACAATGAGCAAGGCCAATACCCCCCATAACCAGCGCCGGCGAAGTTTAATGCATCCTGCATTGATGACGTGGACAATGACAAGGATGGGACCGAGGCTGGGAAGGTAATTTCTATGCTCGTGCACCAGTTCGAGTGGCAGTATCGTCGATTCGAGCAGG
>DATCIL010000155.1:0-4326 GCA_036507795.1 Anaerolineales bacterium
TTACCTATGCTCAGAGCCGAAATTGACTGGCTAATCTGCCAATCCTGCCATCCTTGCGAAGCTCGCTCCGCATGCAATACGCGGGCCATCATGAAGATCGATCCAGATGAACCCGCCTATGTAGAACTCAGTCGTTGTAATGGCTGCAGTAAATGCCTTACCGCGTGCCTATTTGGAGCGATCACCATGAAGAATCTAAATGGTTCAAGTTGACAATATCAGGTAGATACTTTTTCTTCACCAAGAAAACGCTTCAAATGATGGCCCCAGCCCTCGATCACGCCAGATTCGGGATTGTGAGCGCCTAATCGCACTCCAAATACCCCACTCATCTCACGGAGAGCTTCCTGCGCCGGTTTAATATTTCTACCTTGCATGCCGGCTTCAAGCACTTCGTCCGCAAAGTTTACCAATATTTTCTCGGCGGCTGGAGAATCAAGGTCATCATTCATGGCGCTCATAAAACTCGCCCATGCGGGCGCAGGATCAAGGTCAGGCCCCTCACCAGCATTTATGCTGACCGCTTCCCGAATTTTGGCGACCTCCTGGTTTGATTTCTGCAGAGCAACTTTATCATAACTCCATGATGCCCGGTAATGATGCCTTCCCAAATAAAAACGGATTGCATCAGCCGGCCATCTTTCTAACAGATCGCGGACCATGACCAGGTTTCCGAGAGACTTACTCATCTTCTCGCCTTCGTGTTCCACCATGGCAACGTGCATCCAGTAGCGCACGAACGGAACTTTGCCAGTAATCGGCTCTACCTGGGCGATCTCGGCCTCGTGATGCGGGAAACATAAATCGGCGCCCCCGCTGTGGATATCCACCACCTCGCCAAGAAAATAGTTGGACATTGTCGAACACTCAATATGCCAACCCGGTCGTCCCATGCCCCAGGGACTTTCCCAGGCTGGTTCTCCAGGTGCTTGCGCCTGCCAGAGCACAAAATCAAGAGGATTGCGCTTGTTCGGATCTTCCGGATTATTGCCGCGCTGGTTTGCGATGGGGAGCATTTCGTCTCGTGGCAACTTGCATAACTTCCCGAATTCATCCCACCTGGTTACATCAAAATAAACGCTGCCTCCTGATTCGTATGCCACGCCTCGTTCAATCAGATTCTGAACTCGACTGATGATCTCTGGAATGACGTCCGTAGCTCTCGGAAAAAAATCTGGCGGGCGGACGTTTAGGGCTTTCATATCCTGGATAAAATAGGCGGTCCACTCGTTGCCCACTTCCCTCCAATCTTTTCCCAATTCTGCCGCCTTTTTGAGGATGTCATCGTCAATATCCGTCACATTCTGAACATACTTCACTCTTAGGCCGGTAATCTGCAAATAGCGTACTAAAATATCGGCAAAGCAGTACGTGAACGCGTGACCTACATGCGTGGTGTCGTACGGAGTAATCCCACACACATACAGGCTGACTTCCTCGCCGCGCGGTACGAAATCCTCAACTTGATTCGTTAAGCTGTTGTAAAATTTCACGTCTCCGACCTTTATTCTGATGTCGTCCTTGCCATGTCACGGAGAACAGCGTGCAATATTCCACCGTTTCGGTAATACTTAATTTCAACCAGCGCATCGAGGCGCGCAGTTGCCCAGAATTTTTTCTCATTTCCCTCATCATCGCGCGCCCGCACGGCAACTTCTTGGGCGGGTTTCAGGTCATCATTTAGCCCTTCGATGTCATAAGTTTCCCAACCGGTTAATCCTAGCGTTTCGGCATTCTCTCCCTCTTTGAATTGAAGCGGGAGAACGCCCATCCCAATCAGGTTGCTGCGGTGAATTCGCTCGTAGGACTCAGCCAATACCGCCTTAACGCCCAGAAGAATTGTGCCTTTGGCGGCCCAATCTCGAGAGCTACCCGTGCCGTACTCCTTGCCAGCAATCACGAGCAGTGGAACACGGTCCTGGATGTACCGCATCGCTGCGTCATAGATAAACATTTGCTCGCGAGTAGGCTGATAAACAGTGTAGCCTCCCTCGATCTCTGGAACCAGCTTATTGCGGATGCGGATATTGCCAAAAGTGCCCCGCATCATGACCTCGTGGTTGCCTCTCCTGGAACCAAAGGAGTTGAATTCTCGCACCTCTACGCCGCGTTCGATGAGATATTGACCGGCTGGGCTGTCCACGGGGATGGCTCCAGCCGGAGAGATATGGTCCGTTGTGACTGAATCTCCCAGGAGCGCCAGCACTCGCGCTCCAAGGATCGGCTTTACAGCAGGAACATCCAGTGTGAGACGATCAAAGAAGGGTGGCTCCTGGATATACGTAGACTTGGGATCCCACTCATACAGTTTTCCCCCACTGATCTGAATATTATTCCATGTCTCATTCCCGTTAAAAACGTTGGCGTATTCTTCCTTGAACATCTCCGGTTTGAGAGAGCGGCGTATGCATTCCTTAATTTCTTCTTGAGTAGGCCAGATATCGGTCAGGTATACCGGGGAACCGTTGGGATCATAACCTAAAGGCTCGCAGGTCAGGTCAATGTCCATCGTGCCTGCCAGAGCGTAAGCGACCACCATCGGTGGGCTCGCCAGATAGTTTGCCTTAACCACAGGATTAATCCGGCCTTCAAAATTTCGGTTTCCGGATAGCACTGCCGAGACTACCAGATCGCCCTTTTGAGCAGCCTCCGCAATGGGTTCAGGCACCGGGCCGCTATTTCCGATGCAGGTCGTACAACCATAGCCAACGATATGAAAGCGTAGGGCCTCAAGGTAAGGCATTAAGCCCGAAGATTCCAAATATCTGCTCACTACCCGCGAGCCCGGCGCCATGCTTGTTTTCACCCATGGCTTTACTGCCAGGCCGCGGTCGACTGCTTTTTTGGCCAGCAGCCCTGCGCCGATCATAACGGATGGGTTAGATGTATTCGTACAGCTGGTAATCGCCGCAATCACTATCGAACCGTGTGACAGGTAAGTTTGTTGATCCTTCAAGATTAAAGGAACGCGATGGCTGCTGTAAAGGTCACGCCGGCTGGGCTGCGGCATCTGCCACTCTTCCACGGGTTGCCCGCCCTCTCCAAGCCAACGGACATACTGCTCGTCCACTGCTTCGTTAACGTCGATCTCCTTTGAAAACATGGCCCGCAGCGCTCGCCAGAATGCTCCCTTAGCGTCGTCCAATGAGACTCGATCCTGCGGTCGTTTGGGTCCGGCCAGGCTGGGTTTCACGGTAGACATATCCAGCTCAAGGACGTCTGAGAACTCTGGAGAGGGCGATTCATCGGTCCTGAAGAGACCTTGCTCCTTACAGTATCTTTCAACAAGATCGATCAATTCTTCCGATCGCCCCGTACCCGCCAGATATCTTAGTGTCTCATCATCTACCGGGAAGAACCCCATCGTAGCCCCGTATTCCGGCGACATATTGGCAATCGTCGCCCGGTCCGGCAGGCTTAATCGCCCCACCCCCGGGCCGCCAAATTCGACAAACTTGCCGACCACACCGTGAGCTCGCAACATTTGGGTCACAGTCAACACCAGATCGGTTGCTGTCGCTCCTTCGGGGAGCTCTCCGGTCAGCATAAAGCCAACTACCTCCGGCATTAACATGTAAATCGGCTGGCCAAGCATATTGGCTTCCGCTTCAATTCCCCCGACGCCCCAACCGACAATGCCTAAACCATTGATCATCGTAGTGTGCGAATCCGTTCCTACCAGCGAATCCGGAAATGCGACCGGGCCGTTTCCGTTCGATTGTGTCATCACCACCTGGCCAAGGTATTCCAGGTTAACCTGGTGGACGATGCCCGTTGCCGGTGGCACGACCCGGAAGTTCTCATAGGCTGTGGAGCCCCATCGCAAAAATTCATAGCGTTCCCGGTTGCGCTCAAACTCGCGCTCGGCATTATAGAATAATGCAAAGTTCGATCCAAAACGATCTACCTGAACAGAATGGTCTATTACCAGATCCACCGGAACCATCGGGTTGATTTTGGTGGGATCTCCCCCCAATCGCGCCAGAGAACTGCGCATGGCAGCCAAATCAACTACGGCCGGTACCCCGGTAAAATCCTGCATGATCACTCGCGCGGGCTTGAATGGGATCTCCTTCCGCTCGACATCCTTAGCCCTCCAATTCGCAATTGCGACGACATCATCCTGGGTGATTTCAAATCCATCGCTCTGCCGTAGAGCCGCTTCCAGAAGCACCTTAATTGTGAACGGTAATTGAGAAATCTGTCCGATTGCCTGTTTCTCAAGTTCTTCCAGTGCATAAATCGAAACAGGACCGTCATCCAGATCAAGGGTCCTGCGAGCGCTAAAGAAATCCTTCGCTTTATGTGCCACCGTTTTCCTCTCCT
>DATCIL010000156.1:0-2625 GCA_036507795.1 Anaerolineales bacterium
AAATGAGGCTCCGGCAAGCGGAGTGCTTAACGCCGATTACGAGAATGCGTTGCCGGTCCAACTGCAGCTGGCCGTGGGTATCTTTGCGCTGGACGGCATCGATAATGCCATCGATGCCCAGGCTGCCGCCAAATTACTGCCCTTGTGGAAAGCAGTCCGCAGCCTGAGTGAGAGCGAATCGGTTGCACCGGAAGAGATCGAGGCGGTATTCAAGCAGATTGAGGAGACGATGGACCCGGAACAGGTCCAGGCGATCGCCGCCATGCAGCTCACCGGCGCGGATATGACCCGGTTAGCGCAGGAAATGGGGCTGAATTTCGGGGCTGGGGGACGGCTTGGCGAGATGACGCCTGAAATGCAGGCAACCATCGAGGCGGCTCGGGAGAGCGGAGATTTCCCGCCGGGTGGATTTGCGGGCGGCGGCCCGGAGGGCGGGGGAGTTCCCGGTGGCGCATTTCCGGGCGGCGGCCCGGGAGCTGGTGGGCTTCAGGGTGGAGGGTTGACCACGGAACAGCAGGCCACATTGCAGGCGCGGCGCGCATCCAATACGGGCGCAAACCTGGCGATTTCACCCGTGGTTCTGGATGCCGTCATTGAATACCTGAATAGCACAATTCAGAGATCCGGCGAATGATGAAAATTAAATAAATAATCCCTCAACAGGCAGGACTGGGCAGGTCTTCGCCTTAATTAGCAATGGTTCGGAGCCAAGCATGTTGACTGTTAATAAAGATACTATGCCTGCCCAGACCTGCCCCTACAGGACGCCGACAGGATAATCGCAAAGGAAGGGCGGGTCAGAGGGACCGAGTTTCGGGTTCTAACAGCATATGGGTTGGCAAGGCGCTCGGGCCAGAGCGATTCGAGACCCGCCCCTACGGTTACGGCGGTAATTATTTAAAGATGGTAATTCGCTGCTACGAAGGGCACAAAGTCCGCCTTCGGGGACTTCCAGCCCACGCAGATGGGCTTTGTGAGCTTCCTAGGTACGCCGGTTGAGCGGTGGCCCGAGCCTGCCGAAGGGTAGTTGGGGTCTTTTGCATATCAGGGTGAAGAGGCACACAGCTGGTTGTAAATATGATCAATGGTCTGGTCACGCGCCGGCGAGGGAGGGGTGTCTCGTTCGATCTTTTGCCAGGTGGGGCACAGGATCGGCGGCATTATGCGGGCGTTCTGATTGGCGATGAAGGTCATCTCTTCGGCGATCTCCCACTCAGCGGTGTGAGCGAAGCCTTCGATGAAGGGCAAGTACTCCACGCCGTTGCCGGGAGCGAAGCCATTCCTGGAGGCCTGGCGCCAGAGCGCTACGATTTGATCCCAATCCTCCAGCTGGCGGGAAAGATCGGCTTTCTGGTAGTAATAACACCAGGTGCGCTGCCGTTCCTTCCCGAAAATCTCCGTGGAGATCGGTTGGGCGGAGGGCGAATCAGCTCGAATGCGGTCGAGGTCGGAGATAACGGCGACATCGCGGGTGAGCTCGGGCAGGGCGCGTAGGTCGGTATCTTCGGGGCGCACCACCCAGAGACATTCATAATTCTGAGGTTCGTAAAAGATTACCAGGCTGTCGTGGCTGTGACCAGAGAAAATGTAAAAGTTGCGGCGATACCGTAAGGGTGTGCCTTCGATCAACTCTTCACGGTTTTCGTCGAAACGTCGTTTAATATTGAAGAACCAGTAATCCTGGGGTAGCTCATCGTTCAGTTTGGGGTATAAGGTGCTGAGAGCGAATGAAGTGGAAAGCTCAGTCATGTGGGACAAGACTTCACCGTCCGATAGCAAAGCCGTGCCCGGTTCGATAAAAGGAGCGCGCCAATAGAGCTGCCAGTAAAAATCGGTTTGCTTGAGCCATGACCGGCGGTAATCGTTAGCAGTGAGAAAATGCCAGCCGATGGACAGGCCCACCAGGAGGGACAGGATCACCAGGCGGGCGTCCCGGCTGGCGACCAGAGCCTCCAGCAGGGCGATAACCACCAGGCTGGCGCCGAGCATGGATGGCAGGCCGTAACGGTCGCTCCACAAGGGGTTGTCCACGGTGATAAACTGGTTGGTGACCCAGGCGGGCAGAGCGCCCAGTACCGTAAGCCAAACTCCGGCCAGCAGGGCAGGCCGGTACCAGGAACGCGCCGGCTGGGGATTAGATTCCGATTCGAACTGCGTGTTCTTGAGATAGAAGAACAGCGCCCCGCCACTGAGCAGGATGATCAGCAGAGCGGCCAAGTTAGGCGGCTGCGTGATCGTGAAGAGCTGCGGGCTGAGGACATTTTCCCAGGCCGAGTAAAGGATGGCGGTAGTTTCCTGCAAGACGATCTGGATAAAGCGGATACCGGTCGACAACGGCGCGGCAAGGAAATCGTAAATAAGGGTGGGAGCGTTTCTTTCGAAGCCAGGTTCCGGCCTGGGTATTAAGGCGGTGCGGTAAATGAAAAACCCGACGAGCAAGAGCAGATAGGGCGACCACAGGACGAATGTCCGGCGGAGGCGAGTCAAGACGCGCTGACCGGATATGGACAGGAGTAAAAATATGATTACCGGGCGGACGAGCTCGATGCCGGAAAAATATTCGATGAGCAGGAGGTGCAGCGCGGCGGTGATAAGCGAAAACAAGGTAAATGGCCAAAACCGGTG
>DATCIL010000157.1:0-2192 GCA_036507795.1 Anaerolineales bacterium
TCTGACCAAGTCCCTGTCTCATTTTCGAGCCGTCCTTGTACCCCTATTTTGAAGGCGTGCGACGCCTCGAAGGCTTCCTAACCCGACTTTCGCACGAAAGGGTTACGATCTGCGGATTTCCTCGGAAAACTGACAGTCAGAGGGCAAAGGTCGGCCACACAAATGTCCTCTGGCTATTGGTTTAGGGAAGCGATCTTGCTTGCTTGGATGCGTGGCGGAGGCTGGGCCGGCAAGGTCCAGCCGAGCTGACGCAACAGCGAAGCTTGTGCGGGCTCCGGTTGGGTGATTCTGGGCAGACACATGATGCGTCCATCGCGCAGTTCAAACCACACTTCCACCAGGAGTATTCGGCCCAGTTGATCCAGGATTTGCCAGGGGGTCAGGCTGGGAGCCACGCGCTGGGCTTTCTTTTTCAAGCAAACCCACAGGCAGTATCCCAAGAAGGCCACCATGACGTGTGCCTCGACCCGCCCTTCCAGCCAGTGCCAGATTGGGCGGACTTTTACTTCGCTTTTTAACGTACGGAACGCCGCTTCGGCCTCGGTTAATTGCACATACGTGCTCCACAGTTTGGCCGGATCTTTCTCCGTCCAATGAGCGCGCAAGAGATAAGCCCCTTCGGCCAGTGCCGCCGTCTTGAACTTTTCCCGATCCCAATCCCAACTTAAATTTGTGCCAGTCAGTTCCAGCTTCAACCAGCGCCAGACTTGCGGATGCCGCTCCTGCAATCGACCAATCCGGCGCTGAATCAGTTCGGGACCTTTAAGGTGGCCCTTTTTGAGACTGCGCCGAAGGGCTCGCAGATCGCCGATCAGAGCGCGCAACCGCCGCTGTCGCATCGCCCGTTCCTTCTGCTGCCGCCCTGAACTGCGGCACAAAACATAAACTTCATCGCTTTGCGGAACGAGTTGAACCTCGACTTCCGGGGAAACTTTTTGCCAGGAACCTTCCAGCAGTTTTTGTTCGTATTGCGCCAACTGATTGCGTGGCGTGCCCACCAGGTAATGAGATCCCCGCTCGCGCAGGAGTTTCAAATTATCATCACTGACAATGCCCCGATCAAACACCCAGACGCGCCGGGCTTTGCCGTGCTTGCGTTCGACGGCATCCAGGATCGTTTCCAGCGTCGTCCGATCCAGCCGGTTGCCCGGAAAAATTTCGTAAGTAAGTGGAAATCCTTCGGGGGTAACGATCAGAGCAATGACCAATTGTTTGCAATCGGGACGATGATCGCGCGAATAACCACGCCGGGCTTTTGGGACCCCGGGCACATCCCCCTCGAAATAGGTGCTCGTCAGGTCATAGAGCAGGATGTCGAAGCTGGCGCCAAAGAGATCTTTCCACTTTTGAGCCAGATGTTTTTCCAGCCCGTCCTTATGCGCAATCAACCGGTCCAGACAACGGTAGAGCCGGTCCTTCTGCGCCACCGCATCATCGCTATCCAGCAGGACGTCCATGGCCGTTTGCGGAAACCATTTCTCATGAATGAAGAGTTCGCTGCGCGGACAGAGCAGACGGTTGACGGCCAACAGTTCCAGCACCTTATGCCAAGGCACCTCTCCAGCCTCTTGCACCAAAGCCTCCTTCCAAAAAGAATGCAGCCCCAGTTCTTCCCACAACTGGCAACCTACCCAGCAGTCGCCAAAACGACGCGGACTTTTCACAGTAAAAGTCGAGAGCTTGACTTCCAGAACATCCGGCGCGTCAGGCGCGCGGCCTTCGCGATCGGTAAACAGACGTAGTTGCTGACGCCGGCCGTCTTCGTGCAGGACATCCAGAGTGCGCTGCCATGAATCCAGTTGGGTCGTGTTAAGTTCGCCCAAATGTAAAATCTGCCGTTGCACTATGCGTTTACCGCAAACGCGCAGCGACTCGCAGACTGAGTAATAGACGTGAGTCTTGCCATCTTTCTGGCGTGTCCGTCGCTTGAGATACATGTGCCCTGCAGTGTAGAGCAACTCCAGGGGTCCCAAACAAGAGGGTAGGTCGGCCCACAAAGGTTTTGGAATCCATTTTCCCTCATTTTTCGAGGAAATTTGCTATCCATCCCCTCGAAAAAAGTCGTTTTTACCCCAAACGTGCGAAAGTCGGGTTAGTTGAGAAGAAAACTTCCGTCTGCCGACCGGAATCCGGTTTTTTGGCCGTCAAAAAACCGTCCGGACCGACGTTTCAGCCCTGACATCGACGACCCG
>DATCIL010000158.1:0-3397 GCA_036507795.1 Anaerolineales bacterium
GGACGGTGGACGGGGGACAGTGGACCGTGGACAGTTCGTTGCAGCGGCTGAGGGTTGAAGATTGAATGCCGAAAGACGATGGACGGTTGACGATGGACGATGGGACGGTTGAATGTGGAAAGTTGAATGGTGGAAGCGTGGCGGATTGCAAGATGCGGGTTGCAGGATGCAAATTGAATGGGTATCGCCCCGGTTATTACGATATAGCCTTCGGCAGTCATGATCGCCCCGCCCTTCGTTGGTGATGATGAGGCTGATTAGGTGTGGCCCGATGCGGTCAGGTTGCTACAGGTTATTTATACAACTTTTTGGGGGGTTTGCGCAAGTAGCTATTTTCACAATTTAGCTTGCAGATTTGCAAGCCGTCAGTTGTCAGCCAAAAGCAAGAAGCCGTAAGCGCGAATAGTCGGGTAGTCTGAGGTCAGGTGGTCGGGTAGTTTCAAGATGCAGGCTACAGGATACAAGATGCAGGGTGCAAGAGGCAGGATGCAAGGGGAGATAGAAGGAAGAGCGCGATTGGAAATCGCTGTTGGGGGCTAAAGCCGGTCGCCGACCTGCGCCGGCGAGGGCAAGCAGGCGAACATTCTCTCGCTCCCCTGAGTCATTCTTATGACCGTCCTCGGCGGGGTCGGGTTATGCACATTGATTCGCGCTGCATAAAACGTATTGACAAGCTTTATACAACGAATTATAGGGAATGGGACACGGATGACGCGGATTAGTTGTTACGATGATGCGTTTTTCATGGGTTGCCCACTCCAAAATGGCGTCATCCGACATTCTGGGATCCTGATCCGCAACCGAACTAACATCGTGGCCCATTGATTGCAGCCATCTCGCCAGCGCGCCGCTTGCGTTGACGTCTATCAGAAATTTCATTCAACAGACATTCGATCCAGGACCATTTCGCTGGCAACCAGATGGTGGGCATAGAGCAAAGCAGCGCGCAGATCATCAGGCTCAAGCTCCGGATAATCTTCCAGGATTTCCTCCCACGTGGCACCTTTGGCCAGAAGCTCCAGAATCATCTCGACTGATCCTTTCCCTGCCGCAGCGCAAGCCAAAATCCTGATCTCCTATGACAGCCGGTTGTAGCGCAAAGTTATGCGGTAATCGCTATCTTCATCATCGCTGCGATATTCACGACGCTCCCGGTACTGGACATCCTTGCTTACCGGGACGATTTTGACATCGATATCGCCTGTGGTGGTGTATTCCTGTTCTGCCGGGGCCGGGAAATTGGCATTGGTCAGCATCCCCAGATCCAACGTGGATAAAGCGATCGTATCCTCAATGATCAGATCCGCCGGGGCCCACAGCGCGACAATGGCTATCACCACGATAAGAACAACTGCAGCGATCAGCACAGCAATGACTCCTTTGATCCCATACTTTTTAACGATTGCTGCCACAGCCTCTTTTGCTTTATCCTTGATTGCATCCCAAACGCGCTTCAGCAAATCAATGAAGGCGTCCGTGAAATTATCGATTTGCTTCTCGAACGCGTCTTCTGAATCGATCTCAAATCCGATAACGCCGATAGAAACCCCGGCTAATCCGCTCTCCTGGACCAGAACGCGGCTTATATCACGGTTTTCGCCTGAATCCACGTCGCCGAAGCGGAAGTTAACCTCATTAACCGCACCCAGCGTAAGATCGGAGAATATTGGGATGGCAAGGAATCTGAGCCCGACCTCGTCAGAGCCAAACCAGGCAGGCGAAGTTTCCTCTTCTGCGCGGAGCGTCTCAGAAGCAATCTGAAACACGGCTGTATCGGGCGGCATCACGCGAATAAAAACTTCGCCTGAAGTAAACACCGGGTCTGTATCTTCAACTCCCGTATTATTCGGGACCACGACCCTGACCTCATAGATTCCAACCGGAAGCTCCTCCGGGACCTGAAAAGTGAGCCTGTCGTGCACCCGGCAGTCATTAATCGGGACATCTGCACCATTGATATTTTCGGAAGCGGGTGTTTCCTGATCGCCGCACACGAAAGCATCGACTTCTGCGGATGCCGTGCCAGGAGCTTTTGCCTGCAGGCGAACGGTGGCCTCAACGTTGAAAAAGTTTATGCCTTCCAGGACGACGGAATCGCCAGCATTGACTTCAGGTACGCGTAGACACACACTACCATCCGTGCCAAAAACCTGATGCCCGGAACAGTTCTCCGTCTGCACTTCGCAGTTCAGCTTGACTTCCCCGTCTACGACCTCTGGTGTGCAGGTCTGTTCTAATTCCTCAGGTTCGTAGTCGCCAAGGCCTAAAGGGGGATTAAAGTAGATGGTTCTCAAGCCGTTCACACGGCAAATGCTCGGCAAGAACCCCAGGAAAGCGCCTCCGTTGATGATGGAGAATACCGGCCGCGGAATCCCAGGTTTTTCATCGACGCAGCCTTCGTCGCCCAAAAGTGCGTCTGCGGCTCTTACTTCGAGCTCCTTCGTGAAGAGATCGGCGATCAACTCCTCAGACAGCGCCTGATCGCCCACGCCGAATATCTCTGGGGAGAAAATGCTTTCGCGATCTCCCTTGGTCAGGCCCTCGAACGAATCCAAAACGCAGGAGAGAAACCCTGGCGACTCTCGAGAAATGGTGTCCAATACCTCGAAAACCGAGGCTTCCAGGTCGTTACCCGGGCTCCGACCCAGTTGATAACGGCGGGTCTGCTGCATTATGGTCGCCGCCAGAACGCTTGGGACCGGGCTGTTCTCGATCAACGGTCGCAGTTTAGCCTGCAAGCTGCTCTTGTGTTTACCACCCGGGGCCAATGGAATACAGGCGCCAGTAGCATGCGGTGGCGGGGGGCATTCCTCCGGTGGCTGCGGCGCTCCGTCCTGAGCAGGTGGGCAATTGTAGATGTTAATCGTTCCCTTGCTCTCCACATTGATGATCATCGTGCAGCCATCGTCGTCAGAGCGCTTCCCCTTGTCGCGTGGTTTCGGCTCGTCTTTTGGCTTAGGGGGGCGCTTTACTACCGACCTATTCATTTCCTGTGCCATATTAAACTCCTTGTCTGGTTCATCCACGAATACCCATAATCCCCCAAGCGAATACGATAATGCATGTTTCTCTGGTATCTCTAACACCTCCTGCGTAACCACACACAAAAAAAAGCCACCGAATTATCCCCAGTGGCTCATTGACGAACGTGATTTTCCGCTTTGCCAAGCTGAACCGGCTGCCAGATGCTCAGCATACACCCGGTGTTTATATTGTATAAGTATTATCTATAATGTCAAATTAATGATAATTGTCACATGATGTACGAGAAAAATAACAAGGCGCTGGCAGAGCTGGCCCTTCGCCTGGCTCAACTCCCCCCTATGGATGTCACAGTTGAAGGTTGAAAATCGAAGATTGAAGATTTTTACCACGAAGGTCACGAAGGCACTGCTTA
>DATCIL010000159.1:0-9953 GCA_036507795.1 Anaerolineales bacterium
AGCCCCATCAAAGAAGACGTTTATCGGTTTGTCGAGGTCTATGCCCCGGAAACCCGCTGGATGGTAACCGACATGCCCATCTTTGCCTTCCGGTTCAAGCTATTGGTCCCGCCCAACCTTTCAGCGATCAGTGCCAAGCGCTTGAAAAGCGATCTGCTGGGTGAGGATGAATTGCGTAAAACCATCCAGGCTTACCAGCCTGAACAGGTCCTCCTGCGCGCCAAATTGCCCAACCTGGACTCCTACCTGCGCGAGCGCTACCAGCTCGTCTACACCCGCCGCGACGTCGACCTCTACATCCGCAACGACCTCTACGCCAAACACCAGTAGCAAGGGTCTAACTATCCCTACGCCTTGCGAATTCCGCCCAGCTCGATCGTCTCGGTCTCCCGACCGAGACGTCCTTCGAGCGCTTCACGCCTCACGTTTCATGCCTCCCCCCTCACATTCTCCTCATAATACCTCCCCCAATTCGGCTGCCTTCCATCGATATCCGTAAAGCCGTACTCTTCCGCCAGATCCCACGAACTGAGCACGCTTCCGGATTTCTCCGCTACCTGTAGATCGGTCGCCAGCGCAGCAACCGCTCGACCGACGTAATAGGGCGTTTCGGAGGCGATAAAATGCGGGTCCTTCCTGGCGGCCTCTTGCCAGTTCTCTTCCGTTACGCCGAAGTGCTCCAGCATTGCTTCCGAGCGCAGAAACCCGGGGGTGACCGCCAGGGCTGCAATATTGTGCGGGCGCAGTTCTTCCGCCATGGCGTAAGCCAGGCGAATCACCGATACTTTTACCAGGTCATAGAACAGGTTGCCGCGATAGTTGAAGCGATCGCCATCGGTGATCTCGACGATCAACCCCTGCCGGCGGGGCACCATCAAGGGGACGGCGTAGCGGCTCGTAATGATGTGAGTATGAACCCCGCGCCGCAGCATCAGCAATCCCTTTTCGATGGACAGCTCCCAAAACGGTTTCTCCCACTCCGTCAACGCATCGCCGCCCCAGATATCGTTTACCAGGATGTCGAGCCTGCCCCGTTCCGCCTGGATGCGCTCGAACAACGCGCTTACTTGCTCCTCGACCGTGTGGTCGACCTGCACCGCTATGCCCTCACCGCCGTAGGCAGTCACCATTTCTGCAGTTTCTTCAACAGATTCCGGTCGTTTACTCAGCTCGAATGGCCGCTTTGGATCCAGGATACGGGCTGCGGCGGCAGCGCGCGTCGTTCGCCCGGTGCAGTAAACAGTTGCGCCAACCTCGCCCAACATGCAGGCGATGCCGCGGCCCGCTCCCCGCGTGGCCCCGGCAACCACGGCGATCTTTCCTTCCAAGGATAGCATGCTTTGCCTATCTCCAGATCGCCAGGCAGGCCGTTATGGCGTAACCGGTTCGGGCGGCTTTGCCTTCGAGGGTTTGTAGGCCTCTTCGCTGATCTGCAAAACATCCTCCGTCCTTAAGAATAACCCTTCGGCGCTGATTTTGTTAGGGCACTCCACGATCAGGTAATAGTCATCCGGTCCATCTGCGTCAATTACGCCGTTCCCCGGGTCAGCGGGAGTCACCTTGTGGACGGCCGAGACGCGCAGCTTCGTTCCCGCCGGGATTTGCACGCTGAATTTCTCCATGATCGGCTTCCCATTCTTGTTCGCCCGGGAAAGCTTGCGCAGGTTCAGCTTCTCTTTTGTGGCAACCGGGATGCTGGCCTGGTCCTCTGGTGCATCCATGATTTCTTCCCCTCGCACGTACAGTTCCTGGGCGCGCGGCTCTCCATCGCAGCGCGCTACCGGATAATAGATTTGTGTTCCCACCCTGATCGCCTCCGCCTTTGCAACCCACAGCCGCAGCCCCCGCCGCAGTTCCACCCGTGGTTGGTATACGCCCGCTTGTCTGCTGCCCGGCTCAATATCGTAGCAAACGATCCATTCTTTGTGATTACTCATTTCCACGGCTGGCGCGACTTCAGCGGGAGAGATCGTTCGCGTTGCGGTGCCGCCTGGGGGTCGTTTCCCGCCGCCGCTTTCTTTCGCTGTGACGGCCGGTTTCTGATCGAGCTGGATTGCCTTATCCCAAAACGCCTTCATCTGCGCTTCAGAAAGGACTTGCTTTCTAAGGATCTTGTTCCAGTCCAGCATCTCTTTGAGATCCTCGTAGGAAACATCCGCTTTGGGCGTATAGCCAACAAACGTTAAAGCTCCTCCTGCCGGATTGTGATTCAAATTGTACGCGCTGTGCTTGAACAAGCCGATGGTGGATTGGCGCTTGTCTTCATAGGGCAGTGCCGTCTCAAAGGTCAGCACTACCGGCCCCTCGGCTGTCTCTGCGACTTCCGCTACCGTCGCCTCGTGCATCCAGCGTAGCCACTGGCTTACCATCGACTTCTTCTTATTCTCCCCAATGACCGTCTTGGATCGCTTAAAGTGGCCGGAAGAATCCTGGTGGTCCCTCCAATCATTTTGCGAATTCGCCCCACCGCTTTTTGACTTCGAAAGAGTGCGTTTAGCCGGCGCTCTAAAATTGCCCCGATCCGGGCTCGGTGCAGAAGACAGCAGCCCCTCGCCATTTTTAAGCGTGATCGGATGGGCGATCTGCCAGGCGTTTGGTTGGCTGTCCACGTACCGCAGCCACAGCAGGCTGGCGCCCTCCTTGAAATCAGCCTGGGCCCGGGGTTTCACGAAATACGGCCGGTCAACGCTTTCCGCCAATTTGGGGTCTTTCTCCTTCCGTAAATACCATTCCGGTTTGGCGGTCAGCCCACCCGGCGGCGAATGCCCGCGCAGGTGCTGGATGTGCTCGGCGACCTCGTTGCACACCGCCCTGGAGACGATCAGGCGGTTGGCCCGGTCGTGCTCCTCTCGCCATCCGGTCAGGTTCTCCCGTTTCCACCTATCCATGATCTCGCGGTACTCCCACGCCTCGTATGCCTGGCGCGCTATCAAATCATCGGGCGAGAGCTCTTCCCAACCCTCATCCTTGACTTCTGCCAGTTTCAAGTTGGTCAGGCGCACGATCTCCTTCCACATCCAGTCCGGCAGCTGCGCTTTCATGCCTTCCAGCTCTTCCAGGGCTTCCTGGTCGCTCAGCTTCTCGATATCGTAGCTTTCTTCGTCGATGCGTAAATCGAGCAGGGCCTTGCGTTTATGGTAGGCGTAAGTGGCTCGCTCCAGCCTGTTCAAGTGATGCTCCACCTTCGCTTTCCACTGTGGGTCCTGCGCTTGCGCCAGCTTTGGGAGTTTCAAATCCTGCGCGGCTGGCTGGTTTTGACCTCCATTCTGTTCCGGTCCGGGTCGGTAATCGGCAATTCTCTCCTCGCATAGGGCTTCGATAGCATCATCCTCTGTTTGCTTAAACCTCTTGGCGATCTCTTGAACCTTTAAGGAGAACAGCAAATCCTTTGGATCCGCCCACGATCCGTGCGCACTTTTGTAGCGCATCCCCGAGAAGTGGATCACCATGTACTGCAGCCACAACGGGTAGCGCTCCGGCTTTGCCAGGAACTTATTGACCACCTCTTCCAACAGCTCTTCGTGACTCTTCTGGGCGAGCGTATTCTGGTAGCCCTCCACCTTCCCGCGCACGATGTCCCGCACGCTGACCTCCTGGAGGTCCACAAACGCCATTAACTGCTCCTTTTCCGGCCGGCCGACCACCTCCTCGATTTGCCCGGACCGCTGCTTAAGAGAATTAAGCTCTTGGACTGTTTTGCTCAACTGGCTCGCTGCCTGGCTGCCCTCATCTTCCTTTTTGGCCACAGCGGATTTGATCTCTTCGGCTGTTTTTTGGGAAATCTCCAAAGCCGCCAGAAAATCGCCCATTTTTTTCAACTCCACGCCCGTCATCTGGAGCGTGATATTCTTCAGAGTCTGGATTTCTTGTTGGGTTTCTGGCGTCTTTCGCCAGGTCTCACCCATGTTCCTCACGATGCGTTCTTTCTCCGCGATGTCACGCTCGATTTCCCTCTGGTACCTCTCGACGTCGCTTATGCGGGCTTTCAAAAAAAAGATGCGCTGTTGGGGATTGTCGTGCGAGCCAAAGTAGGATTTGAATGACTGGTGGATGCCGTTAATCTTGTCGATGAATCTCCTGTCGGAATTTGGGAACATCTTCTGGTAATCGGCGGATACGTCTTCGCGGGTGAAATAGGTTTCCAGCGCTCTGACGTTGGGCGGGGTCTTCAACCGCGCCAAATCTGTTTTTACCTCCGCCAGCCTCTCGTCGAGCGTGGATTTTTCTTTCGTTATTTGATTTAGCCTGCTTGTGATCGCCGCCTGCTCTTTAGCGTTTTTATCTTTCCAGCTATCGAGATCTTTTCTCCGTTTTTCCACTTTGACGAACGCCGCCAGGAAAGCATATAGATTCTCCAGCTCCTGGTTGGCCATGCCGGCCGTGATGTTTTTCAGCTTCTCGATCTCTTGCTTGTACTCGGGCGTCTTTCTCCAGTCCGGTCCCATGTTGCGCACGATGCGCTGCTTATTGGCGATCTCTCGCTCGATCTCCTTGCGGTAGCCTTCCATCACCGTTATCTGGCGCGTCAGGAAGTATCTTTCCTTGGCGATGTTGTTATAGGTTGGAAAGTAGCGGCTGAACTCCCGGTGCATGCGATTGATTTTTTCCATGAAATCCTGATCCAGCCCCGGGAACTTCTGGCGGTATTCGTCTCCGACCTCCGCTTTTTCGAAATAGGATTTCAGTGCGACGTAGCGGTCATAGGCGTTGGAGATCAGTTCTCTCTGGGCAGCCTGGTGCACCTGCACTTCGCCTCCCAGGTGCTCCAATTTCTTATCCTTATATTCCTGCCAAATATCGATCTCATAATAATAGATCAGGAAATCGCGCAATTTCATCTCCCGCAGGGGATAAATTGTCCTGAGCAGGTGTTCATTCTGCCACTGGTAGTAGATTGGTGCCGCCATCGTTGTTCTCCTTCTCAAATAAACACCATTATAGGGATAAACCGAGAAATGTCAACAAATTACATCACCATTCTCTAATTAATCCGGCTTAGTTCTGTGACCTTAGCTGTCACACCACTATGGTAGAATGGCCAGAAGGAACGCATGTTCTAATTGTATTGGAGTTGCCTATGTCACGCTTGGCCAATCGAACAGCCAGATTACGCCAGCTGGAGGAGCTTTTGATGCTTTCCACTCGGGGCCTCACCGCCGCCGAGCTGGCTCATAATCTGGGCGTGAACCGCCGTACAGTGTACCGGGATCTGGATTTTCTTTCTGCGCAGGGCGTTCCGCTTTGGCAGCAGGATGGACTGTTCGGCATCAACCGCACTCGCTACCTGGCAACTGTGCGCCTATCTGCCCAAGAAGCGGCCGCGCTTGCCCTGGCCGGGCTGCTGCTGGCGCGCACCCTGGACGAGCGCAACCCGCACGTCGTTGCTGCGCTGCGCCGTCTGGCGGTAACGCTGCCAGAAATCCCCGCCTCCCAATTGAAGCGGGCCGCCGATCGCGTGGAGAGCTATCGGCATGACCCTGCTCAGGTATCCGTCCTCGAGACGCTCGTTGAGGGCTGGGTCAGCGGGCGCAAGGTCTTGATCGCCTACCGCTCGCCCAACAAGCCGGCTCCCCGTGAACGGGTTATCTGTCCCTATGCCCTTGAGCCGACTGCCACCGGTCTGTATGTGATCGGGCATGAGGACCAGGCGGATGATATCCGTACCTTTAAGCTTGAGCGCCTGGCGGGCGCCCGCTTGCTCCCCGAGACCTACACTGTCCCGAAAGATTTTGATCCGGAGGCATTCCTGGCGACCAGTTGGGGGATCATGGTCGGCGACGAGGTGAGTGAAGTGGTCCTCCGTTTTATCCCGCAGGCTAAGCCTTTCGTGCTGGAACGCCGCTGGCACCCTTCACAGCAAATCGAAGAGCTGCCGGACGGCGGCTGTCTTCTGCGACTGTGGGTCAGTGAGCTGCTGGAGATGCAGCCCTGGATTCGCAGCTGGGGCGCGCAGGTTGAGGTGCTGTCTCCGGATTGGTTGCGAGAACGCATCGCCGGTCAGCTCCGCCGGGCGGCTGAGCAGTACGCTGCTCCTGAAGCGGTCGCTTTTTAGCGCATGGCTTCCAAACGCGGCAATTCCTCAAAATCCGCCGGCAGCTTCGCTCCGCTCAATGTCCAGGTGTACCGCATCGAGGGCGACCTGGTCGAGCTGCTGTTTTACCCACGTGAAGTCGATCTGCGGGTCGGCGAAACCCTCACCCTGCGCGAGCTTGATACCGGGCGTAGCGTCATCGTTCAAGTCGTTGCCTTCCGCTCGGCAACCTATCCGAGCCTGGTGCAAGAGTTGATGCTCGCCCTCCTTGGACCGGAACAGCTGCGCGCCCCCCTCCTGGAAGCCATGGGCGTCAGCCTGTTCGCTGAATCGGGCCAGGACGGCCGCTCGGAAGAGATGGGCAACATCAAGGTTGCCCTGGCAAAGATCCGCAAGACCGTCTCGCCAGAGCGCGGGGACGGACTTCACCCGCGCTGGGAGCAGTGGGACGGATGGATCCCGGCCCGCGCCGTGGACGTTCTGCGCACCGCCGATGAGGAGGTTTTTGCTAATGTCACGCGCAGCCTGGGGCATCGCCTGCGCCTGGGCTGGACCCTTGGCGGCCAGGATTTCTATATCGAGGGACAGGACCTGGAGAAAGTCAACGTGGTCACCGGAGTCAAGGGCAGCGGCAAATCTCACCTCGCCAAAGTTATCCTGCTCCAGCTCATCCAGCACGGCGCGCCCTGCCTGGTGTTCGACATTAACCGCGAATACATCCACCTTCCGAAGGCGGAAATCGATCCACAGAGCGGGCAGGTCATCCAGCGCGGCATCGTCCACCTGGAGGCTGGCGGAAATTTCCGCCTGGGCGTGCGCCAGTTCGGCCTTCCGCCGCTGATGACCCTGCTCCAGCGCTTCGGCCTGCCCGAGGTTTCCGCTCTGCATTTCGAGAACCGCCTGGCCCGCGTGTGGGCGGAGGCGGAAGCCATGGAGCAAAACGGCGGAAAACCACCCTACATCGGCCTGGAGCAGTTGATCCAGATGGCCGAGGAGAACGAGTTCGGCGTCGGTTCCAGCGCCACCGTGATCAACCATGCCATTCGCTCGCGCCTGGAATCGCTCCGCAACACCCAGATCTTCGCCCGCACGGCCTCCGAGGCCGCCTCGCTTGGCAATGCCTACCGCCAGGTTCGCGACGGCGGCGCCCTGGTCATCGATATTTCCGGGCTATCCAACCTGGCGCGCGAGGGTTTCGTCCAGGCCATCATCGAGCTGGTCAAGGATCTGTGCCTGTGGGAGATCAAGCATGATACGCACCGCTTCCCTTTTATCTTCTTTGAAGAAGCCCATCTTTACGTTTCGCGGCGCAGCATTGACTATATCGTCACTCGCGCCCGCCACTTGGGCATCACCAGCTTCTTTGTGACCAACATGATTCATGGCCTCGACGAAGCCGTGCTTCGCCAGGCGGACAACCTCTTCCTGCTGCGCATCCCGTTCGAAGACGACGTGCGCCACGTGTCCCGCGGCGCCGCTACCGATTACGAGACCATGTCGGCTTTCGTGCGCCGGCTGCGACAGCGACATGCCCTGGCCATCGGCACCACTACGGCGCAATACCCATTGATCTTCTCCGTAGACCCGCTGGACGGAGTCAACACGGCCGGCGAGACCCGCTACTTCTTTCGGAATGCAAGTCCGGAAAGGAGGCCTGAATGAAACCACCCGTCAATGCCGCTCGCTACGCCCTGGAGCTGCTCCAGGCTGACCCGCGTGGCTCGTCGAAAGAAGCTTATATCAAGCCCTCCTCCCTGGCCAAGGGCTGCCTGCTCTACGTGGCATTCGAGCTACGCGGTGAACCCAAGCCGCCCCTCGACTCCCGCATCGGGCGCATCCTGTCCGTCGGTACCGACAGTCACCGCCGCCTGCAGCGTGTGATTTCCCGGGCCTGCCTGGGTCAGGAGGTTTTCTTCGAGGTGCCGGAGTATCGCATCCACGGTTTTTGCGATGGTATCCTGGTCGTGCCCTCTGGTTCCACCCAGGATGAAGCCGCCGTGGGCTTCTGGGCCCTCGAATTCAAGACCACGGCCGCGAGCGAGTTCGACGTAATCAAGGCTGCCGCCATGCCCAAAGAGGAGCACATCCGCCAGGCCCAAATCTACCTGTGGGGTCTGGACACATACTTGCAGGGGGACATAAAGCTCAACGGGGCCATCATCTATTATGAAAATCGGGATACGCTGGAACACCTGGCCTTCGAGGTGCAGGCAGATGCCGAAGCCATGGCGGAATTGCTGGCGCGGGTGAAGGCCATGCTGGACGGCTTGGAGCAGGACCGGTTGCCGGAGGACGTGCTGCCTCCTGACCATTGGGCGCACCGCTACTGCCCTTATCTGGACATTTGCGAGCCGGGCCAGCGGGCCATGGACTGGCAGGCCCAGCAGCCCAAGGATCTGCCCGATGCGGTGCTGGCCGACATCATCGCCAAACGCATCGTGGCCAAGAAGGGAGCGGAAAAGATGAGTGGCAAGCAGAAATCCGGCAGCCGCTCCTTGACCGACCTGGCGCGCGAGTTGGATTGGGAGTGAGCATCCTTTTTCCCCTCTCCCAGGTCCAGTAGCCGCCATCTTCGTTAAGAACGGACGCAGCCATAAGTCTGATCTGCTCCCACCTTATCAAGGGGGGCCGGGGGGGATTCTCACCCAAAATTCTTGACAAACTCGTATCCCCATGCTATTATATTGAACGCTACGCAATCGATTGCGCAACCGTTTGCGGAAAATTATAAAAGAGGCTGCGTGATGTCAAACATGCGCCAGGTTGCCGAGAGAGCCGGTGTCTCTCCGACCACCGTTTCGCACGTCATCAACAATACCCGCCACGTTTCCGAAGATACCCGGCTTCGAGTTATGGAAGCGATGGTCGAATTGGGCTACCAGCCCAACATCCTCGCTCGTTCCCTGCGCCGCGGTGAAACCCATACGATTGGCTTAATCCTGCCGGACAGCGCCAACCCTTTCTTCGCCGAAATTGGCCGCAAAATCGAGGAAGCCGCCTATCAAAAAAATTACAGTGTTATTCTTTGCAACACCGAGGGCGAGACCGAAAAAGAGCGCTGGTACGTCGACGTGTTAGGTAAAAAACAGGTCGATGGCATCATTTTTGTCGGCACCGGCGACCAGGCCGACTCCCTGCAAATCCTGTTTAACCGCGATATTCCCGTCGTGCTGGTCGACCGGGACCTGCCCAACCTGGAGGTCGACGCTGTTCTCACCGATAACCTGCAGGGCGGCTTTCTGGCCACCACCCATCTGATCGAGCTGGGTCACCAGCGCATCGGCTGCATTATGGGTCCCTCCAATCTCACCCCCAGCGCCCAGCGCGTCACCGGCTACCGGAATGCCCTGCACGCGGCCGGTCTTGTTGTGGATGAAAGCTTGATCCGGCGCGGCGATTTTCATCCCAGGGCCGGTCATGCGGCAGCTTTGTCCCTGTTCGACCATCCGGATTCGCCGACAGCCCTGTTCGTGTGCAACGATATGATGGCGATCGGCGTTCTGGCAGCCGCCGCCGAAGTCGAATGCCGGGTGCCTGAAGATCTGGCGGTGGTTGGCTTCGATGATATTGAACTGGCCTCCTACACTATCACTCCGCTGACCACCATCGCCCAGCCAAAGAGGGAGATCGGGCGTCGGGCTGTACAGCTGTTGGTGGAAAGGATCACGGACAAAAGTCGCCAGGTGCAGCGAGTGCTGCTGCCAACCGCTCTCATTGTTCGGCAATCCACGAGAGGCTCATCATGATTGGCGGAATCGTTGTCGTCGGCAGTCTAAACATGGACCTGGTGGTCCGCGCTCCCCGCCATCCCCACGTCGGAGAAACCATTATCGGAAGCGATTTTGGCACCTATCCTGGTGGCAAGGGAGCCAACCAGGCGGTAGCAGCCGCCCGGATGGGAGGTGCGGTAAAAATGGTGGGA
>DATCIL010000160.1:0-1926 GCA_036507795.1 Anaerolineales bacterium
TGCAAAGCCTCGCGCACGGCGGACGGAATGGTTACTTGGCCTTGTTGGGTTATCGTGGCGTACATGAATTTATCTTCCTGTCAATCTTGTTCTGCAATTGTTCGGCGACGCTCATAATATCCTCCTCCTGAGTTTATTGTACAGCGACTAGACGCGGCGAACCATTCACACCTAAATCCTGCAATAAAAAGCCAAGCATCTTTAATTAATACCTATAATTCAATGATATAATGTAGATATTGGGCAATTATTCCGGTCATGGTTTCAATGAAAGCAAAATCCTCACAAACGCGCAAAAAACCTGTAGTCCGCAAACAAACGGGCAAAGTCAAACTGTCGCCCACGGCGTCCGGCCTGACCAGCCAGGCGGGTCTGATACCGGTCGTCAAATACCTGTGTCGCATAGGCTTTGAAACAATTATCAGCCAAGGAGTCCCGCACCCGCGCGGTGACAACGCCGACTACCAACTGGCCGACATGATCGTCCTCACCGTGGTGGGCATGGTCGGTGGGGCCACGTCAATGGCAAAAGTCTGCGCCGTCTGGTCGGACGGCGTGTTGCGCAAGATCGCGGGCTGGCTCAAGCTGCCCGTTGAAACCACGATAAGCCGGGTTTTTAAGGAAATCACGGACAGACAGATTGCCCAGCTTGAAGCCGTCAACCATAAACTGCGCGGCCAGGTGTGGCGCAGGGCCCAGCGCGCGGGCACGTCCAAGGTCGGGCTCGGGCCGGTGCAATGGGTCGACATTGATTCCACTGTCGACACGGTGTGCGGTGTGCAAGAGGGCGCCGCCAAAGGCTACAACCCCAAGAAAAAAGGCGCGCTTTCCTACCACCCCCAACTGGCCTTCCTGGTCGGCAGCAAAGAAATCCTCCAGGCCTGGTTTAGGACCGGAAGCGCTTACACCAGTAATGGCGTCGTCGAATTCGTCAAGCAACTGCTGGCACACCTGCCCAACAGGATGCGTATCGTCATCCGGGCCGACAGCGGCTATTTTGTCGGGGCCTTGATGGACTTGCTGGATAGGCTGGGGCATGGCTACCTGATCAAAGTCAAGCTCAAGAACCTGACCGCCCTGCTGTCCGGGCAACACTGGACGCCCATAGCCGGGCAGCCGGGCTGGGAGCACTGCACGTTCAAGCACCGCTGCGGCGGGTGGACAGTACCACGGTCCTTTGTCGCCGTGCGCATGGCGTTGCCCCAAGAAGACAGCCCGCAACGCGATCTATTTGAAACCGCCGGCTACGCGTATTTCTGCTACGTCACGACGGAAGCCCTTACACCCTGGCAAGCGCACAAAAAATACGGCGAGCGCGCGACGTGCGAGACCTGGATCGAAGAGGCCAAGGGACAAATGGGCTTGGGCAAGATCAGGACGTCCAATTTCTTGGCCAACGCCGCGTTGTTCCATTGTGCGGTCCTGGCCTACAACACCTTGCGCTGGATGGCGCTCATGAGCGGCAGCGAGACGCTCCGGCAATGGGAGCCGGAGACGGTGCGGACTTACCTCGTCCGCGTGGCCGGCAAGTTGCTGGTCGGGAGCCGGCAATTGACCGTCAAGACGCCAGACAACCACCTGTACCCCAAGGTTTGGGACGATTGGGTCGCGGTCGGCTTGGGACCGTGATCCTGTAAACCAACCCACAGCAGCCCCCTCATGAGCCTTTTTGCGGGAAGGAGGGTTGGGTTTGCCCTGTCGCCGCCAAATCCCGATAATTTTCGCAATTCCGGGCACGTGCCGAGCAAAAAATCCCAGAGACATGGTCGCTCGCCGCATCGGAGGGGGGGGAAATTAAGATTTGGGCGTATAAAAAAGGCTTGCTGCCCTGGATGTTTGGGGATTGCAGGATTTAGGTATAAGAAAGTTGTGTATAACGATATGCAGGCTGGGAGGGAACCATAAAGTATTTATTATTCATCTCCA
>DATCIL010000161.1:0-8358 GCA_036507795.1 Anaerolineales bacterium
CCACCGGTCGCCATCACCTTGAGCGCCAGATTACCGGCCTCACTCGCCAGGATATCGAGGAAAAGTTCAAGTGTTTCCACACAGATTTCTGCCTTTTCCTCAACAGCAGCCTGGAGAATTACTCGGGTAGGATCAGCTGCAGAAGCTAATGATTCCCGCAACCAGCCTGGTTCTGCCATATTGCGAATTTCGCGTAAGAAACCATACAGGTTAGGGATCCCTCTGCCAGAGCAAACACGTTCGTAACTCACATGACCCAACCTGAGCAATAAATACCTTAATAGCTCCAGCTCGTCTTGGGTAGCAGGCCCAAAGTTGGCGTGCCCACCTTCGGATGGATAGGCTTCGTAGCGAGCACCATTCCATACAAGAAAGGCCTCCCCTAAGCCTGTTCCAGGTGCTACTACTCCAAAAACACCTCGCGAATTCTCTTCTCCCTGGATGATGGTGTGAATATCAGCAGAAGTGAGGTATGGCACGGCATGAGCAGTTGCCAACAGGTCGTTGAGCAACCTCACCGGCGCGCCGTCAATGAGAGAACTTAAACTGCGAGCATCCATCATCCAGGGCAGGTTAGTCGCCTCGGCGCGCTCTCCCTTAACCGGTCCGGCGACACCAAAGCTGGCACCGTAAATACGCATGTCCCTGGTGGATAAATACTGTTTTACAATTGCTTCCAAAGAGTCGAAGCCCTGGCTGGGGAAAATTTCGCTATCCAGCGCTCGGAATGGTCCAGTTTCCGTCGAAAACAAAGCCAAAACTGTCTTGGTACCGCCAATATCGCCAGCTAAATAATGTTCATTCATGAGTCGTTTTGGTTTGCCTGGTGATTTGCACTTCGTGGGACAGATCTGGCGCCCTACTTTCGATCGGGTGAGTGAGGTGCGAATCCAGCGCGGCAATGAAATTCTTGTAAACCTGCTGGATTTCCCAAACAATGCCATCCGGTCCCATAGACCACCATTCTTGAGGCGTAAAGTATGCCGAAACTTCGGCGTCGGAGCCCGAGCGCTTATACCACTGGATAAGGTGCAAGTTATCAGACTGGGCTAGCCAGAGGGCCAACTCAATGAGCGCAGGGTTGCCGGTCAGGCCGGCTTTATTGTAAGCCTGGATCATTAACTGGAAGACCGCCCGCTGGGCTTCGTTACCGAGAAAGAACTCGAGCCCGCCGCTGCCAGCCCAGGTACTGGGAAACGCTGGCAGTGGAAGGTTATAGCTGATTGCGCCGTAGCGATCTACTGCCCGGCTGGGGGTAATGAAAGACAGGCCGGACCGGTAGGCTTCCGCTGGCAGCGCCTTCAGGAAATCAAAAATGCCGGTCTCCGCAGCGTGATGTTCTCCGAAAGTCTCAAAATCCCAACCCAGGACAACTACATCACCGGGGTTGTTCGCCAGCCAGCCTGCGTAGCGGTCCGCCATTAAGGGCCACCCTTCCCAATTGCGATTGGAAAAGCGGTAGCCTACGTCATCACTGAGGGTTTGGTGGCGCGCCAGTAGCGTCATCTGACCTTCACCATGGTGATACAGGTGTGTCGGTTGGCGCCATTCCAAGACCCAGGGCCGTCCATCGATGAATGCTGCTCGGAACCCGGCCAGGTCAAGGGCATGATAAATGGTGTCCGACATCATCAGTTCGGTGGTGTCAGCTACCACGGGGCGCTTTCCAAACACCTCTTCAAGCTGGCGAGCGGCCCATTGCATACGACGGACAAACTGGGGAATATCCCAAAGGAGCAGGAAACTGTGAGTGGGCTCCACTGCTACTAACTCGACGTTTTCGTGGCTGACCAACTGGCGGAAGCGGTCCAGCAGCTCCGCATCCCAGCGCTCGGCCTGTTGAAGAAAAGAATAAGAAAACCCGATGGACAGCTTGAGCCCCTCCTCCAGCAGAGCTCGGAAATGTGCGGCCGCGGGTTTGTAGCAGCGCTCGGCGACTTTCCGAAAATAACGTTCATTCATCGGCTCGTCAAAGATTAAAGCGGCCAGGTCCTCTGCTGAACCGCCAGCAGGCAGGGACTGCGATGGCAAGCGCAACCGGCGTGGCTGGTGGACCACTGTATAAATGATGACGTCTTCAACGCGCTTCACTGGTAGTGGAGCTATCCCATGATTTCGGTGAAGCAGGGCATCCTGGGTCTGGGCGATAAATAGGACCTTCTCTAACAATACCTCGCAAACCCGCTCCCAGGTAAATGCTGCGGCGCGCTCCCGAGCGGCCAGCCTCATCTGTCTGGCCCGGACAGGATCCATTTGAAGCTCGAGTAAGGGGATCACAATCTCCTCCGGCTGGTCGGTATCCAGCACTACTGCGGCCTGTCCGGTCAGGGTGTATTCTTCTCCGGTAGCTCCTGTAAAGACCAGGCCGCCTGCGGCCATAGCTTCCAACCCGACCAGGCCAAAAGGTTCGTGACCACTGTTAGCTAACACTGCATCGGCCGCGGCATAAAATGGGCGCAAGAAAGCCTGGGGCATGGAGAAGCAGATGTTGTATACATCGGCGGGTCCAGTGCGTTTGAACAACTCCAACAGTTCATCCCAGGATGTTGGCTCGTCATCTACCTCGGCGATTGTCAAACCTCGGTCGCGCGCCCGTCCCATTACTTCGTAGCCGTGAGATTCGATACCGCCTCGCAGCGGGAAAACAACCCTGCGCCCCCCGGCTTTGAGCTGAGCTGCCGCTTCCACTGCCATGATCCAGCGTTTGGCTGGGTCGAACCGGCCAACTTTAAAAAGCATCAGTCCTTCATTTTTGATATTGAAGGTGTCTCTTAAGCCTTCAACCTGCGCATTGTCCACCGGCGCCAGCAGGCTGGTGGGGATACCGTTCGGAATGACCAATGGATTGAGGCCGATGTTCCACATCAGGTGCTTCATATACCGGCTGACTGTCGTCAGTTGAGCTGCGTGTGCCAGGCGCGGCCAGTTAACCCGGTGGAATGACATGGTGTTGTTGGCGTTCCAGAAAAGAACACAGCTTTGGCGTAGGCCGGCTGCTTGCAATTGCTCGTCGAGGCGGATCAAGGCCTCCGCAGTATGCCACTCCTCGGCCAGGATGACAGGCAAACAGCCGGCCGCTAAAGCCGGCCGGACAACCTGTTCAAGGACGAATTGGGGAACTGAGTCGTTAAAGTCATGCACCTTGGCTTCTTCGGCAGCATACACCCCTGCCGGGTGATAGGTACTGATCCACTGGCACCAACGGTGCAGGGTCAACCTGCCGTCTAAAAGGCTTTCCTGGCCTGGAGCAGCCGGGTCACCGACAAACAGCAGGTGTGTCTCGTAGCCTTGCCTGGCCAGCGCCTCAGCCAGGTGGGTGACGCGCATACCCAATCCGCCCGCCTGGGCATAACGATCGGGGCCCTCGAACGAGAGCAGACAAAAGGTCAAGGTAGCTGGTGAATGTACCATCGCATAGGCTTCATACTGGTTGGGTGAGTTTCAGGGGAATTTGCAGGGTTTGCATTTTTATTCTCCTTGTTTTGTGTTTACGATACAGTTGTCCTCGCCAAAACCGTCGGGGAGGTAGGCATCGGCGCCCCATTCGTTGCACCAATGTTCACCGTTAACCAGGTAACGGAACTGGTACTCACGGTCTGGCTCCAATTCGAGTGTGGCCTTGTAAACGCCTCTCTTGTTGGATTTCATGGGCGTGGCGGTGACATCCCAATCGTTGAACTCACCTACCAGGTGGACGCTTGCGACCTTGATACCTTCCGGCAATTCGGATTTCGACAATTCAAAAGTAACCTGGCTTTTATTGCGTGACTTGACATATTTTTTCTTTAGCATGGTATACTCCTTGCCGCTGTGCGGCTCGTGTTTAGAAAGATAATCAACTGACCGGCTGCGGATTTGACTCGGGCCCGTTCAGGCTTGTCCGTAACAGCTCAGCCAGCTTATTCACAGAAATATTTTGCGCCAGCAATTCGTCATCAATCACCAGCGCGGGGGTATGGGCGATCCCCAGGCGAACGACTTGCCACGGTTGATCCCCGATAGAAACGATCTCCAGGGCGACGTTTGGGCGGCCATTAGCCCAACCACGAAGGAATAATGCCGCACCATCACAGCGTTCACAGCCCGAGCAGACGTATAAGGTTACTTGTTGCGCTGGAGCAGTTTGTTTTGTTTCGGCCATAGTGGTCTCGATTTCTATCTACATATTTATCTCGCAGCCTGCATTCGCAACCAGAAGATTCGGCGCGAAGGCGCCAAGAGCGTGAATTTTTTTATCGTTCTTCGTTCAACAAAAACCGTTCGGCTGCCCGACGATGAACAACCAGATGCCGGCCCTGACCGCCCAGAACGCCCTCAATCCGGAGTTGGCCGATCATCTCGGAGACTGTGCTGCGCACCACACCGATCATGTTGGCTAATTCTTCATGTGTATAGCTCGGGGCGATTTCAAAGGATTCAGCTTCTGCGTGACCCAATTTGTCGCCCAAGTCGAGCAAAGTATGCACCAGCCGGCTGCGGGCATCGGTATGAATAAATCGTTCCATACGCCGCATATCATCGGCATGATGATCGGCCATATATCGAAAGATGTTCATACACAGATCAGGGAAAGTTTGCATAAAACGTTTGAAAGCGCTCTCATCCATGTAGCTGACGATCACGTCGTCCATAGCCTGCGCCCAGGGCACTTCCCCGTGAGTGGTGCCGAGCAGCAAACCACCAAAAGCATCGCCGGAGTAGAAAATGTGCATGATCTTCTCCTGCCCTTGTTTCGAGTACACATGCGTTTTTACGCGGCCATGATGGAGAAAGTAGAGCCGGTTACAGGGGTCGCTAGGACGGAAGAGATACTCCCCGCGCTCGATGTGCCTCACCGACACAATCCTTAAGACTTGTTCCATCGTCGCCGGTTTGAGGCCCGAAAAAAGATCAAGCTTCCGCAAATTCCACATCGCGTTCAAGGGAATGCTCCTGAACTACCTCAGGGGAGGCAGAAAACCATCCGAACGTAGCTTATCGAACATTGTCCATCTTGTCTGTCGTAATTCCAACAAATTCACCTGAAATCCTTAGCCATAATCCGCTGCAGGAATTTCAGGAGCTGGCTGACGGATGGACGATCCGTTGGGTCGTGACTGCGATAAGCCAGGCAAATGATTCCATTCTTGTCGACGATAAAATCACCTCCCAACTGGGCGCTATCGCCCTGTACGCCGCGCCATCTACGCCCGGAGAGCAACAGTCTGGCATAGGTGAACCAGACTTTCGGACCCCACGATCTGATCAGAGAGCGGTCCAGACCGTAGGCCTGGTAGGCTTTCAATTGCGGATCCAGAAAAAAATCGAAAGGCACAGCGGTTTCCTGCACCCAGGCTTTGGCTCCCGGAATCGTCCCGAAAGAAATTACCGCCACCCGGGTATTGAGTCCTTTTAAGACATCATCGTGTTGGCGCAACTGCGCCACGTGCTCCCGGCAGGGCAGTCAGCCAAGGTGGCGCAAGAAAATCAATAGAGCGTGCGAACCGTTCTGCCAGGTTTCGGCAAGTTGGTGAGGCGTTCCGTCCGGACGAAACACACGAACGTCCGGCGCTTTGTCACCCGGTTTGACCATTCTTCAGCCTCACGAGAGAATCCAGGTATACCTGCACCGTGGCAACGTAGACCGCATGGCTCCAGGTTAATGGGCTGACGGACAATGGCTCATTCGTGTAGGGATGCCCCTGTTCAGCCAGAACGCCGCTGGGCAAGGCGCACTTGGTCCCCCATTCCAAGAGTTCCAGGGCGGGTTTCAATTCGTGGAGGGTTTTGGCAGTGACCGCGTACCATTCAGCCAGCCACAAAGTGCAGATGAACCAGGGATTGCCAGCTACATTCGCAATATCCTGGCTCACTTGATGGTAACGATCGTTTTCGTACCTGGCAATCCCCCCAAACCTGGTTCTGACCCACAAACGCTGGCGGATGGCTTCCATGGTGGCGACTATTTTCGGATCGTCCGGGGCGTACATACCAAACTGCCATAATCCAACGAGGGAGGCATCCAGCACGCTGTCCACCTCCCAGGAGCGATCGGGGTCGCGGTTAATCATGCGGACAAAGCGGTTCAGCTCAGGTTGCCAGAGGTAGCGATCCACGGCGGCTTTGATTTCATTGGCAGCGCGCCGGTACTGCGCGGCGCGGTCCCTCTCCCCAAACGCCTCGGCGAAGTTTGCCGCGGCCTGCAGCCCACCCCAGGTTGCCCCAACCGTCCAACCGAGAACGCCATGACGCTCCTCCCAAAGATCATAGCTAGGCATGGGAAGCCCAGATTCTGGGTCACGAAATTCCACCAGGAAATCGGCCATCGGGCAGATCAAACCTCGATAAAGCGGCTTTATGAAGTACACGTCGCCAAAACGCTTGAAGTGCTCCCATAGCGCCCATAAGACCAGCGCGGTTTCATCTTCCTGGATGGGCAGGTCTTTCTTCCCATCCCGGTACCAGGGGTGCCAGGAAGAGGCCAGCGTGCCATCGGGGTTGTATTTATGCAGCAGATATCCCTGCTGGGTCAGAACTCTCTGGCAGAACTGAAAAAACGCTCGGGGCAGGTCCAGGTAGCCCGCCCGGTTGAGGGCATTGGCGACCAGGGCGCCATCGCGCGGCCACATGTAACTATAAGTATCTCGCACTGCGGAGGAAATATCGGAATCATTGGCAGCGATGATCGCCCCGGCGTTGTCGATTTGGGTGCGGATCACCAGCAGGCTGCGTTGGTATTGCTCTGCAACTGGGGCTGGCAAGCTGCTCAGATCAGGCAGGTGGCTTTTGAGCCACAGCTTCCAGAAAGCAGCCGCGCGCTGAAGGTATGACTCTGGGCCGCGCTGGCGCACCAGGCGGTTGATGGTAACGACGCTTCCGAAGTTTTCTCCGGCTGCTAACCAGTACCAGACCACGCGGCTGCCTTTGCCGGGCACGTGAACCGTCAGGCCAACCGTAGAGTCAACCGAACCATGAGCTACGCTACCGCCTGCCAGCAGACCATCCTCGGCGTCTCTCCAGGTTCCCTCCAGGTTGTGAATTTCCTTTAAACCACACGCCCACTGGTGCAGACCGACCACCAGGCCGGGGTGGGTATCAGTCGTGGCAGCCCAACCCGGACCTGGGTCATTGCCATCCACATCCACCGCACCATTGATCAGAAACCAGCGCGCACCCTTATAGTGTAAGACGGCTCGCCGATCGGGTTCATAGTAAGCCGTGTCGCCGACCTCGTTGCCGCCAATGTGAAAATCGTGATGAGAGAACAGCCGCACTTCACGCGCTTGGCGATTATGGTTATGTATCTCAACGCGGCGCACCAGCAAGTTTTCGTGAAAATCTACCGCGTCGGCGATGCGAAGCACTATACCCAGGTCTGGGTGCCTCAGGGTCACGTCCGTCACCAGGGTCTCCGGCAGGTATTTCAGATTGCGTTCCCAACGGCTGTCATCCAACCAGCGGAACTGCCCATCCACCCATACACCCAGGCGAAACGCATGCCCCAAGGCATGGTTTTCCTGGCCCACGTGCGGCCAGTACAGGTCTCTAATCTGGTAATGCTTGTCGAAGGCTACAAGCAAGCTGCCGTTACCAAGTGGTAAATCTCGGGGCACATTTCCATCCTTTGGTTCAGTTATGTTTCTCAGCTGTAAAGACCAACTTATAGGGTTAATTCTTACTGATACATTCATGCTGGCGGCGGATTACAATTTTTGCCGGTCGACCATTCTTAATTAACCGGGATAATCAGGAGGTTTGGGCCAGCCCATCGAGAAAAACTGGGGGAGTCCCGATCGTGTGGGTACTGACGGCGAAGGTTCGGATGGTAAGAACAGCGACGTCTAAACCGTCAAATAACTATTACAGCCACGAGTATTTTAGAAGCGGGCAATTCGTGTAATGCCAACGTTTTTGTTATTGCGCGGCAAAGGTCTTCCCGAAGGGAGCGGACAATTCATGTTCGACCGAAGTTTGAAAACCGAGGTAGGTACAAAACAGGATGCAGATTATATTTTTTACGAGCTTACCCGCAGCATTTGTCCGGATTGCCGACGGGTGATCGATGCCCAGATTCTCCTGCGGGAGGATAAAGTCTTTATGAGGAAACGTTGTCCGGAGCATGGTCTTTTTGAGGCGCTCGTTTACGCGGACGCCCAGGCATATACATCTGCCTCGAAGTACAACAAGCCGGGGACGATCCCCCTCCGATATACAACCGCCATCGAGCACGGTTGCCCACACGACTGCGGTTGGTGCCCCGATCATCAGCAGCATGCCTGCGTGGGGATTATCGAAGTAAACAGCGCCTGTAGCATGGATTGTCCCTTGTGTTTTGCCGACGCCGGCGCCGGGTTTAACCTGACCCTGGAAGAGGTAGAA
>DATCIL010000162.1:0-2666 GCA_036507795.1 Anaerolineales bacterium
CCTTTAAAGTCGGTCAAAAACTGCAGGTGAAGGACTATGCCGGTCGTTTGAGAAGCATCGGTCCGGTGAAATCATTGATCGAGACCGAGGCTGGAATCATTTCGGTGCCGAATTTCATCCTTACGGATGAAGATGTGACAATCCTGGCGGAGCCCCCGAGGGCAGAATGAGCCAGGAGCACATCGTCGCGACGGCTTACGCAAGCGGAGAGATGCCGGCTGAAGAGAGACAGCGAGCAGAGCAGCATCTCACCCATTGCCCTGAATGTCGCAGAGCCGTTGAAGCCGTTCGCAAAGAGCAAGCACAAGGACAGGAAGCGGCCACGAGCGATATTTTGCTTAAGTTTACACTCAATATGCTGAGAGGCAGCTTTTCGATCCTGGCGCCCCCACTTAAAGCGATTCCTTATGAAACCCGGAAAGTCTTTCCCGTTCAAGATACCAAACTCCTCAGCCTGGAACCTTTGAGAGTATTGCAACCGCGGGTTGCATCTGGAGCGCGGCAGCTTTTTCGATTCTTAGGGCGATTCGGCCTGGTTTTACTGCTAACCATTGGGGTGTTGCTGTTGCCTACGCCGCAGGGTCTTTCCTCCGAGGGCCACCGGGCCTTAGCAGTGTTTGTCTTCACCGGCAGCCTGCTGGCCCTGGAGCCAGTCTCTTTGCCCATTGCAGCTTTAATGGTGCCGGTTGCGCAGGTCGCATTAGGCGTGGCTACCACGCCGCAGGCATTCGAGACTTTCTCAAGACCGGTGGTTTTCCTGATCCTGGCCAGCCTGTTCCTGGCTGAAGCGCTGCGGAAGCACGGACTGACGAGGCGCCTGGCATTGGCGACCATCGTGGCATCAGGCGGTGGCACAAAACTGCTCTTGTTGGGCTTGATGGGAATCGCTGCTGGATTTTCCATGTGGGTAGAGAACACCGCCACGGCCGCAGTGCTGATCCCGGTGGCGCTGACCATCTCCAAGCAGGTACCTGACCCGAAGAAGGCGCGCGGTTTCTTGGTGCTTTTGGTATTAGGAATCGCTTACGGCGCCAGTTTGGGAGGGATGACAACGATCATGGGAGCTGCCTCTAACGCGGTGGCCTCCGGCTTTCTTGCGCAGATCCGGCCATGGTCCTTCGTGGACTGGATGATTTTCGGCCTGCCGGCGTTCTTGTTGATCTTCCCGCTCACCTGGTGGGTTCTAAGCAAGATGGTACCCGTGGCGGTAAAGCAGCTGGATTTGGACCCGGCAAGGAAACAGATTGAAAAGATTGGACCGATGAGCAGGGCAGAAAGAGAAATCCTGCTTACGATGGCTGTCGCCGCCTTCTTCTGGGTAAGCGGCTCCTTTATCGAACCTGCATTAGGTTTACCTGCCACACTACTCTCCGCCGCCATGGTTGCGGTGATCGCAGTAGCTTACCTGGCAATTCGGAATATTATCGATTGGGAAGACGTCAAAGGTGTGAGCTGGGGAATATTCTTGATCATCGGCGCCGGGCTGTCTCTGGGCGAGACTTTGAGCCGTACGGGAGCTACCGACTGGTTCGCCAGCCTGATCACGCCGTTGGTGAAAGGGCCTCCGCTATTCCTGAGCCTGTTGCTGATGGTGTTCCTGTCGGCTTTATTGACCAACATCATGAACAACACCACGATTGCGGCCGTTTTCGTTCCGATCCTGATCAGCATGGCGGAGACCGATCCTGCTTTTAATGCCGTGCAGCTGGTCCTGCCGGTCACGCTGGCAACCACCTTCGGGTACTCGCTCCCCTCGGCTTCGGGTAGAATGGCGCTCATCGCGGCAAGCGGCATCGTGGATCGAGGTGAGATGATGCGATATGGCCTGGTGTTGACGGTGTTGAGCTCTGCCGTTCTGGGAATTTTCTTCTATATCCTTGTGCTGTTGAACCTGATATGAAGTAAAATTCCGTATCCAGAGGAGGCAATACCAGATGCGTATTTTGGTCGTCGGCGCTGGGCGGGCCGGGGCGCGGGTAATTGAGCAGCTGCAAAAAAACCCCGAAATAACGGTGATCACCGCCGACCCGAGAGAAGAACCTCAAGCCGTGCAAGAAGGGATCATCCCGAAGGTGGACATCCAGGAAGTCTTTACGCCATTGACCCTGGAATTTATCCTTAAAGAAGCCCGGCCGGACATGATACTGCTGGCAATGGCTACAGAAGATATGGCCCTCGGCCAGGCTCCTGGCATTGATGTGCTGGCGGATGCACTCAGGGAAGAGATGGCAGCCATCTCCGAGATCCCCTTAATCGTGGTAGCCCGCGGCGGGCTGTGAAGCAAGGAGATTGACCCGGCAGGATTAACGGGTGTTATGACAATCTATGATCTTTGCCTGGCTTGGAATTGGGAATACGACGCCGATTTCGTCGCTCTGCTCGACCGGGCCTGTGAGACGCGAGACCTGTCATTATTCCAGGTCACGCCGGATAACGTCGAGCCAGCGAAGGAGGCGCTGTTCAGGGGGGAGGCAGCGTTCCGCGCCCTGTTCGACCGGGCGTCCGACGAAGACGAGCGCTTTCTGCCAATTGTGAAATGGGCAGAGGAGCAAGCGGCGTGCCGGATCAACCCATGCGAGCTGGCACAGCGGTCGTGGAATAAAGCCGCCATGCACCGGGAGTTCAAAGCCGCCGGCCTGCAGACGCCGCACACGATCGTGCTCCCA
>DATCIL010000163.1:0-1884 GCA_036507795.1 Anaerolineales bacterium
GACACTGTCACATAAGCGGTGGGTTTTGAGAAAAGACGAGCTTCTTGTAAGATATAGGTTGTCGAAGCCAATCTACAAGGAGCTCGTCATGACAATTGTGGTTCTGAAATTGCAGGATGTCAAGCGGGAAACAGAAGCACGTCCGAAGAAGTGCCCGTATTGCGAAGGGCGGACGTTTCAGCGCTGGGGAAAGGTAAACAAACCCGTCAAAGATGTACGGGTTAGGAATGTGAAAGTATATCGTTATCGTTGTTGTCACTGTCAGCGCAGCTTTCGAGGTTATCCAGAAGGAATAAGCAGAGCAGATCAAAGCGAGCGGCTCAAGCAATTTGCGACGATCTGTTGGACACTGGGACTGAGCCACCGAGGGGTTAGTTTAATTCTGAGCGGCTTGCAGATCTCACTGGCACACATAAGTATTTGGCGGGATGTGCAGACAGCCGCAGGGCAGAGAAAGAAACACAACCGGAAAAAATCAGTGAGGGTACTGGGATTAGACGGCGCCTATGTGCTGGGCTGGGGAGAAAAGCAACCTGTGCTGGTGGGCGTGGATATGGGAGATGGACAGGTAGTAGCCTTGGGGCATGTCAATGAATATGATCCTGCAGCAGTTTGCCGCTGGTTGGCTGGTGTGGTGAAACAATTGGGCGTGAGCGTCATTGTCAGCGATGATCTGCATACCTATCGGATCGTCGCTGAAAAATTGAATCTGGGACATCAAGTCTGCCAATTCCACGTACGCCGCTGGGTAGGGCAGGCCTTGAAAGAACTTCGCAAGACAGTCCCCAAAGAATGGCAGTGGGTTCTGGATGAGATCGATCAATTGATCGAAGCGCTTCCATCGCAAGGCGATAGGCGTCTGTACGCTCTTTGGAAACAACTCAAGGTTCGCCGTTCAGGAACCGGCAAGCCTCTTTCTGCGCTTGACCAGTTACGTTCTCTGCTGCTCCGACTAAGCCAGCATTGGCAAAGCTACTGCACATTTCAATATGAACCACAGGTTCCCTGGACTAATAATGCAACCGAACGGGCGATTGGGCAAATGAAAATGCGCGCCAGAACAGTCCGAGCATACAAATCCTGGCCGGGAATGCACAATGGCCTGTTGATCACTGGTACTCTGACTGCTTAGTCTCTTTCTTGACTAGGTCCGCCCTTGCCGCCTTGGCTTTGCACATTTCACCTACCGCCTATGTTACAGAGTCGCAGCACCAAGTCACAAGTGACCACTGCCTGTGTGATTCCCTCCAGATCCGTCCACGACACGGCTTTTACCTCGTGCATTTTTTTGGTGTCCTGCGGATCCCCGGAAAGGACGAGGAGATCGAGGTCAGGCTGAAGCGCGCGCAGTTCCTGGATCATCGCCATGAGAATCGCCTCATCCCCGGCATTCCCAAAGCCGTAATAGCCGGCAATCACGATCGATTTTGAATTACCCATCAGGGAGTCAGATCTCTGGCGTACCTTCCACACTCCGTGCAGTGGAATCCGTCAGACAGGGTCAGCCATGAACCGCCGCAGGATGGGCAAGTCCCCAAACCGAACTGATCTGGCGGTGGTTGCTTGCCGCTCAAGGCCCAGTCCCAATGTCCCTCCCAGGCTTGCGCGATGACGCTCCAGTCCAGCGGGTATGCCGCGGCATTCCTCCTGGTATATGCAGTGTACTGTGGGCGGCTCATGAGATCCAATATTAATTGCGATGCATCCAATCGGGTGATTTTTTCTCTGTGGTCTCCTGCCACCAAGAACCCGTTGTGACCGTTTCGTATGAGTTCGGGGTATGCCCCCACCGCGCTGGCCAGCACAATACAACCGGCTCGCATGGATTCAATGACGACCATGCCAAACCCTTCCTCAAGATCCTGCAGGATAAGGCTGTATCCG
>DATCIL010000164.1:0-1386 GCA_036507795.1 Anaerolineales bacterium
TGCCGTAGTCTCTATCACCGATATCAAAAAAGGGAAGAAGCTGGAGCCGCAAAAGGTGACCATGGACCAGAACGGCTGTGAGTATAAACCACATGTCCTGGCCATGACGGCAGGCTCTTCCGTGGACATCCTCAACCCCGATGGCATCCTCCACAACGTCCACAGCTATAGCAAGGTTAACAGCCCGTTTAACATGGCGCAGCCCAAGTTTAAGAAAACGCTCACCGTGAAAATCGACAAGCCTGAGGTCATAAGCCTAAAGTGCGATGTCCACGGCTGGATGAGCGGCTGGCTCTTCGTGGGGGAAAATCCTTACTTCAGCGTGACGGATAACAGCGGGAGCTTTAAGCTCGCCGACGTGCCCGCCGGCACCTACAACGTGGAGGTCTGGCACGAGACCCTGGGTAAGGTCAGTCAGAAGGTGACGGTCAAGGCGAAGGAAGAAGCAAAAGTCACCTTCGCAATGGAGAAAAAATAACCAGATCTGGAGCGTGTGGCCCGGCTTTCTCATTCAGGGCTGCGCACAAGCCATGCCTCACGCTCCAATCTTTTTCCAGCCTGCAATCGGTTTTTTCTAAAACATTAACTGAACTCAGCCCAGGTCTAGATGCCTGAACAACTGTGGTCTCTACTTCCCGTTCTCCTGCTTATCCTGGCTGCTGAATTTGTCAACGGCTGGACCGATGCGCCGAATTCCATTGCCACAGTAGTTTCAACGCGGGTCCTCCCTCCGCACCAAGCGGTGCTTATGGCCACGATCCTGAACGCCATGGGGGCTCTGTCCGGCACGGCGGTGGCGGCAACCATCGGCAAGGGGATCGTCGATCCGGCAATCATCAACACGACTACAGTGGCCGCTGCCATGGTAGGAATCGTCCTGTGGAGTTGCCTTGCCTACTACATGGGAGGCATTCCAACCAGCGAGAGTCACGCCTTGGTGGCAGGATTGGCGGGGGCGGGATTAGCCACTGCCGGACCATCGGTGCTCTTGTGGGAAGGATGGAGCAAGGTTTTTATCGGTTTGCTCTTCTCTACCTTCTTGGGTTTTTTTGGCGGGCTCGTGATCATGTTACTGCTCTACCGTATTTTTTACCGGAGCCGGCCCGGGACGGTACGAATCATTTTTGGACGTCTTCAGGTACTCTCTGCGGCATTTATGTCTTTCAGCCACGGAAGCAATGACGGACAAAAGTTCATCGGGGTTTTTACCTTGGCTCTTGTCCTCGGAGGAGTCCTGCCGGAGTTTCACGTTCCGCTTTGGGTTATTTTACTATGTGCGATTACGATGGGGATTGGAACTGCCTTGGGAGGCTGGAAAATTATCCGCACTATGGGCATGCGACTGACCAAGCTGGAGCCGGTCCACGGGTTCGCCGCAGAGACCTC
>DATCIL010000165.1:0-1793 GCA_036507795.1 Anaerolineales bacterium
CCGAATCTTCTCGTAGTCTTCCACCGTTTTCATCTCCTGTGTACCTCCGGTACTCATCGTACCGAAGTTACGCTATTGGTGGGCTACTTTTCGTTAATATTTTCTTGCCCAGGTGGGCTACTTTTATTTTATAAAAAACATACTCTGGACCGCCTTTGTACTGCACCACCATTTTGTGGCCACACTCCCCACAATAGACAATGCCGTGCAACAGCGCTGTCCCGGCCCTGGGAATCCCGCGCGATTGGTTGCGGTCGTACTCGGCATAATTATCTTGCAGCACAGCTTGGATCTGTTCAAACGTTTCCCAAGGGATGTAGGCGGGATATTGGTTGTGAACCATAATTTTCCATTGGCCGAAGGGAGAACGCTTCGTTTTGGATTTTCCAGAGGCCGCCCGAGAGGTTGTACTGCGCCCATACACGAAGGTGCCAGCATAGGCGGGGTTCTTCAAGATCGACAGGAGGGCAGCCGTCGTGGGTGGTTTCCAAACCAGAGCGCCGAAGAGATCATGGCGGGGCAGACCCAGGCGCTGTTCGTTGAAGAAACGTAACACCTTGCAAGCTGATTTTACTCTCAGGAAGGTGGAGAAAACAAGCCCGATGCGCTCCTGGACTTCCAGGTTAGGATCCTTGACCACCTGACCATCCGGTTGGCGCAGCAAACCGATCGGGAGGCGCAACTCCAGCTCGCCGCGTTGCGCCTTGTTGAGCAGCCCAGCCGTGAGGCGCGAACGAATGGTATGCAGTTCGAATTCGGAAAGCTGGCCCTTGAGGCCCAACAGCAGGCGTCCGTTGGTGGAGGCAGGGTCATAGACACCGTCGCGATCGGCGATGAGACAGTGGCGATATCCGCAAATATCGAGCAGGGGATACCAATCCGAGCAGTTGCGCGACAGGCGGGTCACTTCAGAAGACAGCAGGATGCCAATTTCCCCCAGGGTGACGCGGGAGACCACTTCTTTGAACCCCTCCCGGTTTTGCGCCACGGCCGCAGTTTGACCAAGGTCGGTATCGATGATCTCAATGTCCTCCGTCTGCCAGCCCAGTTCCAAGGCTTTCAGGCGCAGGGCATATTGCAGACGCAGGCTTTCCTGATTGGTGAGAACTTGCTGCAGGGTAGACTGGCGAATGTAGATCAGCGCTTTGCGCGCCAGATGAGCAGGGGTGATGAGTTCGGAGGTAGTCATGGATCACTTCCTGGAAGAGGGCCGAGAGTTCGGCCAGGATTTCGATTTGCAGTTGGGAGGATAGACCTTGCCAGAAGTCGCTGGGTCGGGTGGACATAGAACTTCTCCGGCTTCAGCCACAGAGAGTAGTTCTCGCACCGCGGATAAGCTGAGTTTGGTGGGAACTTTGGGCTGTGCCGCTGCAAGGTTAGTGGCACGCAGGGGGATTCGCAAGGCCATGCTCTCCCGATAACGCACCAATACGTATTGTGCCCCTGGTTGCTGAGAGAACGAGATCAGCGGAAACTTGCGCCCAAAGAGGGCGTGGGTTGGGTCAATCACCTCAACCTGAGCCTGTGGTTCTTCGATTGGGTTGTGGAAGGGGGTATTAAGCTGTGCGGTCGTTTGACCGGGTCAACCACGATATGCTCACACTTGCACCGCACTGCGTTTGGTGCAGTGCAGGTGTGGCGAGAGTGGTGCGAGTGGTGAAAGGCAAGCGAGTGCTGAAACTCATCCGAGCCTATCTGGAAAGCGGCGTAATGATAAATGGGGTAGTGATGGATACGGACGAAGGCACACCGCAAGGTGGGCCGCTGTCCCCGCTGCTATCCAACATTATGCT
>DATCIL010000166.1:0-37676 GCA_036507795.1 Anaerolineales bacterium
TCCCACAAACGCTTCGCAGTTTCCTCATCATAGCTTGCCCAACCATGCTCTCGCCGCCGTCCTCGGCGGCGCCTTTAGGTGATCTCCGGCTTCAAATCAACCATCTGAGCGCTTACCTCCCACAAACGCTTCGCAGTTTCCTCATCGTAGCTCGCTGGATCCGTCTTCACCGGTTCACAATCCACAAAATACTTCCCCGATATACCTTCGACTTCCGGCGAAGAGGCCAGGTATACGGTGGTCTCGGCTCCCTGTTCCGGGCTCCGTCCAGCAATGACGTAGACCAGGCGCATGATGATGCGCACCAACGGGCCGTTATCTCCGGCCAGATTGGTGCGCACAAAGCCCGGGTGCAGAGCATTCGCGGTAACCTTTTCTTTCACCCCTGCTGCAGCCAGCCGGCGATCGAGCTCATATGTGAAAAGCACGTTTGCCAGCTTGGACTGGCCGTAGGCCTCCATCCCGTTGTAGCGGCGCTTCATCTGCAAATCGTTAAAGTTAATCCGAGACCCGCGATGGGCATCCGAAGACACATTGATGATCCGCGATGCCGCCCCGGGCTTGCCGCTGGCAATCAGCGTATCCAGGAGTAAGTTGGTGAGCAGGAAGTAGTTGAGGTGGTTCAGGGCAAAAGTCATCTCGATGCCATCCACCGACTCGCGCCGGCTCAAGAAAAAACCGCCGGCGTTGTTGATCAGCACATCCAGACGGTCGTAGCGTTGGTGGAACCGCTGGACCAGATCCGGAATTTCGGCCTGAGCAGACAGGTCCGCCGCCAGATAATCTACCTGAGCATTGCCGGTCTGCTTCTTGATCTGTTCCATTGTCGCCGCGCATTTCTCGGCGTTACGGCTGACCAGGACCACCCGGGCGCCGCGCTGTGCCAGGGCGCGGGCCGTCTCCCGCCCGATTCCCGACGTCGATCCGGTAACCATGCAAACCCTCCCCTCGATGATATCAGGGGACTCAGATAAGCTCATTAACGGATCACCAGGGGTAAAAAGTTCTTGCTGGCAGGGGGTAAAGCCGTTGGCGGGATTGGCGGCGTAGCGGTTGCCGTTGGTGACGGGGTCGGGGTGGTGGAAGAGGGAACGGTCGGCGTATCAGCGGGAGCAGAAACTTGAAATTCATCCGCCCCGATATCAAAGCCATCGCCCTGAGGTCGGATGTCAAGGTCAATATCCTCAGATATCCCTGCATTCGTACCGTTATCTATGGCCGGAGAGCCCGATCGAATGTGGTAGTCTTGATCCTCCGGGTCGACAAAAAGGGGATCAGGTTGCCCTGGTACGTGCCCGATTGTGTCTGGAAAAGCCGTTCCCACGTGGTCCGTACTGTTGCCGTGAAAGAGGATAAAGCGGGCCCGTGCCTCGCTCAGTGGATTGTTATTTTCAATGCCTACAGCGTGGCTGGCGATGATCGTGTTCGTGATGTAAAGGCTGTCGCCGCCGAACGGGGTTGTATAGAAGATGCCCTGCCTGGGATTAAGGCCAGCACCGGCAATGGTCGTATGGACGATCCGGGCAGTATTCGAGATGGCATTGGAGTAGTCGATATAAACTTGGGCGCCGTCGCCACAATCATTTGTTGTGCAGGCCATATTTCCGGCTAATACGCTGTTCTCCAATTCAAAGGATTCTCCGTCCCCCGGAAAATGGAAATAGATCCCGCCGCCGCTCCCATTGCCCTCCTCCACCGCACGGTTGTCGAACAACAAAGCTTGTTTTACTTCCAGATCGGTCCGCCGCGCGTAAATCGCGCCGCCACGCCCTTCCTCGCCGGCGCTGGCGCTCGTCCGGGCCGCCAGGTTCTGCTGCAGCGTAACCCCCCTCAACGTGGCCGTGATCCGGCCGGTTCCTGTGGTATTGAAGGAGATCGCCCCGCCGTGCCCCGAATTCTGCTCTGCTGTGACCACATCATTGGCAACATTGCCGGCAAAAATGTCATTGGTTATCGTAATCGCCGCACTCCCGGACGAAAGAAAAACTCCCACTGCGCCGCCGCCTTCGTTATCGACTTCACTCGAACAGTCAACCAGGCTGCATGGGCTGCTCTGCTCGCCTCGGGCGATATTGCCCGTCCAAACGTTACCGCTCAAAAACGCCTGCGTGTCTTTCGTTATATACAATCCACCTCCGGCGGCCTCATGGCTGCCGTTTGCTCGGAAAGAAGCCAGGTTTTCTACCACCTGGCTATTCAACAGGCGCAGTGCGCCATCTTCCACATACAGACCACCGCCGTAACCATTGCCTTCAGAATTACCCGCCCGTTCATTCGCCGTGTTCGATAGGATGCGTGTGTCCGTAAAAAAAACTGAACCGCCACGGATAGCCAAGCCGCCGCCATAGCCGGAAACAGAGGAACTGGCCAGATTATTGTCGATCTGTAGATTTTCTCCATCTACCCTCGCCCCTCCAGTAACCAATATTCCCCCTCCAGTCATCGGAGTGCTCGCGCCAGTCGCGTCGCCATTCCTCACTCTTACGCCCGCCAGAAAAACCGAGACTTCCTGTTCGCTGGCTGATCCATCCACGGTCAGCGGACGGCCAGACTCTTCTCCATCCAGGATGGTTAGATCCGGCCCGGCTCCTATCAGGGAAACGCTGCGGGTAATCATTAATTTCTCGGCGTAAGTCCCGCTGGATATCCTGATCGTGTGGCAAAGGGCATCGTCGACGGCGCTCTGGATCGTAGGATGGCTGGTGGGGACTTCACAATCGGCAGCCAAAGCCGAAAGCGTCTGACCCTTAACGAAAAATAACGTCGCTCCTAAACAAAAAAGACCGAAAAACAGGCTGATCGCGAGATGAGACAGTCGAACGCACATCCTGAAAAGATTATATTAGAGCGAACTGGAAAAATCAACAGATCGCTTTATGTGGTAAAATAGAACAAATGGTCGGACACAAGTGATTGTGCGAATCTGTACTGGAAAACCTTGGAGGTAAAAATGGTTTTGCCCCTTGAAGATACCGCGAGACAACTGATTAATCAATTAACCGAAATCTTAGCCCGCAACGAGGACGCTGAATCAGCGATTGCGGTTTATAAGACCGCCAATTGGATCATCAGCGAGCTGGAAAGCACCAAAGAAACGGGGCTCAATTTAGCCGAGCAGGATATGCAAGAGCGCGAGCTCAGCCATCTGCGAACACCCGCTGGTTCGGCGGGCTGGACCGAGCCCAGGGCAAGACAGCTCAATGAACAGGTTTGGCTGGAGGCCATGGCAAGAGATACGCGCCTGATGAGGATCCAACGGGACTACGACGCCGCGCGAGCTGCGTTGGAACAGGTCCAGGAACCGTATATGGACACGCCTGAGCCAAGATTTTTTATTCGTTAGCTCTCAGGTCTCCTCACCTTCTTCCGTTGGCCAATATTGAAGCAAAATCGCCTGCGTAACCATCCCAAAGATCGCCAGGGCAAAAAACGCGATGTTGATGTTGAACACACTCAACTGCACCGTTTGAACGATCAGGGTTGCGCCGGTTAACGACGACAGCAGGATCAGGGTAAAGTCAAACCAGACGAGTACCAGCAGGGTGGCGACGATGCCGGCAATAACAAAAAAGATCCAGGAAAACCATTCAGTCCCCCAGCCCAAGGTACTGGGCATCATCACAAGCAGGTATCCGCCAGCAAAGAAGGACAGCAGCGCCACCATAACCCTTCCAACCAGAAATGTCAGGAACGCCGCGACTACGCCAATCCCCAACGCGGTGAAGAATAGATCCAGGCCCGCCCCCAGGTTATAGAACAGCGGTGATAGAAAGAAAGCAGTTATAAATGCAACGCCGCCAGAATATAGCCAGTAAAGCTGGCGCCCGGTGATCAAGGAAATTACGCCGATTGAAAGCCTGAGCATGGTCGCGAACATGGGCCATCTCCTTGTAAACTTCGATAAAAGTCGCCACGAGCGGGCCTGTAGGGGCCTGCTTTTCCATTTATACAGGCTTGTTTTGCCGTTGTGGATAATAATCCTGACTAGTATATCGGTTTTTTAGCAATTTGCGTCATTGTTGCAACTAACACTTTCGTAGACCGTCATTCTAAGACAAGGAGGCTACCCATGAACTATCGTCGCTTTGGACGAACCGGCTGGATGGTCAGTGAAATCGGTTATGGTATGTGGGGGATGGGCGGGGACTGGAAAGGCTCTGACGATGAAGCATCGCTGCGCTCGCTTTACCGGGCCGTAGAGTTAGGCTGTAATTTCTTCGATACTGCCTGGGCGTACGGAAATGGGCACAGCGAACGATTGTTGAACCGCATCCTGAAGGCCTATCCTGGCAAGCGATTGTACACAGCTACAAAGATTCCTCCCAAAAACCGCCAATGGCCCAGCCGCCGGGAGTTTAACCTGGACGATTGTTTTCCTCCTGAGTATATTGACGAGTATGTCCATCGCAGCCTGGAAAACCTTGGGTTGGAAAGCATCAATCTGATTCAATTCCATACCTGGGAGGATTCCTGGTTGGAAGATGACCGCTGGGTTCAAAAGATTGGCGAACTCAAAAGACAGGGATTGATCAACGCAGCAGGGATCAGCATTAACCGTTGGGAACCCTGGAATGGGGTAAAGACCGTGCGCAGCGGTTTTATTGACGCCGTCCAGGTCATCTACAACATCTTCGACCAGGCTCCCGAAGATGAGCTCTTCCCTGCCTGCCAGGAGCTGGATATTGCCGTTATTGCCCGCGTGCCGTTCGACGAAGGCTCTCTCGCCGGCACCTTGACCAAAGACAGCACCTGGCCGGAAGGCGATTGGCGCAACACCTACTTTGTTCCGGAAAACCTGGAAGCCAGCGTCGAACGGGCTGACAGGCTTAAGCCCCTGATTCCAGAGGGGATGACTATGGCGGAGATAGCCCTCCGTTTCATTTTGAACAACCCGGCGGTGAGCACCATCATCCCCGGTATGCGCAAATTGCGCCACGTAGAGAGCAACATGGCCGCCAGCCCGGCTGGACCGCTTCCGGAAGATCTACATGCTGAATTGCAGGAACATCGTTGGGACCGCCGGCCAACTGAGTGGTCGCAGTAGAATGCGACAGGCATCTTCCCGGAAGCTTCGAGCTTCCGGGAAGATGCTACGGTCTTACAAATTGAATCATTCCCCATTCTCCATTGATCTTCCAATCAGGGTCAACCTGGTCCAGTTCTTCGGGTTGTCCCGGCCTTAATCCCACAATCACCTCGGATTTGCACACGCGGAGTGCAACCAGGGGCGCCGGTACATAGCGCAGCACATCCTCAGCCGGCGTGATGAACGGCCAGTGGCGGTCGCCCAACAAACGCCGGTAGTTGGCATCGCCTTTGCTGATCAACAAATCCGCATACGATAGTTCCGTTCGCAGGGTTGCCGGCATTTCCCAGAAAGCCAGGGGGGAGGTCCAGAAGAAATCTTCTACCAGCTGAAAACGTTCCGCCCGCACATGCTGTTCCAGGCGCTTACCCAGATCCTGCACTTGCGAATCTGAGCTCGCGTACAAATACGCGATTGCGAGCTGTACATCTTTGACCATAGCATCTGAGACAAAGGTGGGATGGGATTTGAGGTGCAGGCGGACACTCTCTGTCAAACCCGTTCCCAACAGGTAGTCTGCCAGGGCCAGATCGTTGACCAATTCCAACGCGGCGTTATCCATGATGAAATCGACGCGCCCGTGTTTACGCTGCTTGTCGCTCAAGAACTTGCTCACGTTTTGGCTGTCATCTACCAGGATGCGTTCGTCTCGGTCGGCCTCCTCTGCCCTGCCGGGACCCTCCCCATCACCGGCCGGCCACAAGCTTAAATCCGCCTGATTCCCCCACAGGTTCTTCTTGACTACTCGCCTCAACTTTGCCTGTTCATCCCTATCATCTTCCGCTAACTGCATACTGAGGCCTGAGGCCAGTGATCCAATCGCCTCCGCATTAGCCTCTAAACCCTGGCGCTTTTGCCAGGCGAACGGATCAAGGCCATGACCGGGACCGGGCTCGAAGTAGCCGATCGCATCCAAAGCTCGCCGGTAGAAATATGTCTCCGCAAAAAACCATGGCACTTCCAGCCAGTTCTGTCCCAGGTATGGCTCAATATACCGGGTCCACGCGCCAAAGTCTGGTGCGGATCGATCTTTCAACGGGCAGATAAGTCCTTCTGGAATTTCACCGATCAGAGCCGCTAGATTTCCCGCGATCTCCATCGAAAAATCATTTTCCGCGATCATGCGCCGGCCGATATCGGGAAGTCTTACTGTCACCGAATAATGGGCGAACGTTCCGGCTTCTGAACCCCTTAAAGGTGGCGGGATCGGCGGCGCTGGCGCACTGTATTTGGTATCGGAGGTCATATTAATTTTCTCCTCTATGGACACATCACGCCAAGGCGGATCTCGCCCAGATGTGCCGGATCGAACCAGGCGACATCTTGTTGAAACCAACGCTGAGCGTTGATTAGATTTCTCTTTTCAACCGACGTGTTCCAATCCCGGCTGCCAATCAGGTAGCCGCACGGGCTCTCCCCAAGCATGTCGAGCCGCTTCTGCAACCAGTTCGAGTCCAGCGGTTGTGCCAGAATCACGGGTTGATCAGGGAAGGCCGCCAGGCGGGCCCCAAAGGTGCGATCTTCTTCCATTTCAGGCGCTGCCCACGCATACAGGTGCATAAACAGACTGCTGGATTGGGATAAATCATTAACCCCCAGAATTACTCTGCTCACGCCGACCAGTTCTCTCCCGGAAACGCTTGGCGAGGGCTGCACCCGCAGCGCCCTCGGAGTGCGATCTGCGATAAGGAATGGCAACTTCCAGCCGGGTTCGTGCGCGCCGGGAAAAGCCAGGTCCCACTCAATCAGTTTCCCATCAGGTCGCTCTCGCTGGTGGTAAGTGGGACCTCGCACCGCCATTCCCAGGCTGGCGATTCTCTCAGCTTCGCGCCCGATATCCCCAACCTGCACCGCCCATGCGCACGGGCCGGCATCCTGCACGATGTGTTGGTGCCACCACGGTGATTCCAAACCGGATTCGATGGTGGAGATCAATTCAATGTACGATCCGTCGTCAAAGCCCAGCAGCGCCATGTGCGTGATCCGGTTCGAGTGCACCCCACCGTAATGCGCGTCCAACCCAATCTCGCCGAACCGTGCCCGCAATATTTCAAGCCCGTTGCCGGCGATGGTGACGTGGTCTATGTTCAGCTTACTCAACTCAATCCGCTTGAGATCTTACACCGTCTTCAGATGTTGGTGGACCAGGCTTACGGCGATGGCTCCCTCGCCAACGGCCGAAGCCACGCGCCGGACCGCGCCCTGGCGTACATCTCCGGCCGCGAAGATTCCTGGGACGCTAGTCTCCAATAAAAAGGGGTCGCGCTTCACCTTCCAACTCTTCGGCCAGCGACCATTTTTTGTTTTCAGGTCCGATCCGGTTATGATGAACCCCGCCCGGTTGCGTTCCACTACGCCTTCCAGTATATCCGTGTAAGCTCTGGCTCCGATGAACACGAACATGGCTGGAGTCTCACAGATTTGCGTCTCCTCAGTCTGATTGTTGATCACTCGGACCGCCTCCAGCTTGTTGTCACCGAACACTTCTACGACTTCAGTGTGAACCAGCACATCGATATTATCGGTGGCTTCGATTTGATCGACCAGGTATTGCGACATCCCCTTGGTGAGGGAACTGCCGCGCACCAGCATCGTCACGCGATCGCAGTACCGTGAAAAGAACATGGCAGCCTGGCCCGCCGAGTTTGCGCCTCCCACCACGAACACGTGCTCGCCCCGGTAGTTCGCCGCTTCGCTAAGCGCCGCGCCATAGTAAAGGCCCGCTCCGGTAACTTTTTCAATTCCTGGAATATCCAGTTGGCGAACGTCCACGCCAGTGGCAATCACCATCGCCCGGCAGCCCAGCTCGGTCCCATCATTCAAGCATGCGTAGCGGTATGGATCTTCGACCCTTACCTTGACCACTTCCTGGGTCGTCAGAATCTCGGCTCCCAAGCGAATAGCCTGTGCGGTTGCCCGGCGGGCAAGATCGGAACCGCTGATCCCTTTGGGAAAGCCCAGATAGTTCTCTATGCGGGAGCTGGTTCCAGCCTGCCCCCCGGTAGCCTGGCGCTCGATCATTACCGTACGCAGGCCCTCCGAGGCGCCATAAACTGCCGCACCCAATCCGGCCGGCCCGGCGCCTATGACGACCAGGTCGTAGAAAGGCTGGGTGGCCTGCGTCTGCAGTCCGACCTTCTCGGCCAGGGTCCGAAATTCCGGCTCGATGAGCACGTCTCCATCAGGGAAGAAAACCACGGGCAAAAGCTTCTGTCCCTCCAGGACGCTTTCCACAAGTTCACTGGCCTGTTCATCGCGTTCGATGTCCAACCATTGGTAGGGGATGCGGTTGCGAGCCAAAAAATCTTTGACGTCATGGCTCTTGGCCGACCACAGCGCGCCCGCCACCCGGATGCCTTCGTAGGGCAAATCCACCGTGGCCTGCCAGTCGCTTAACAGATCGTCGATGATAGGGTAGAGATTCTGCTCCGGCGGATCCCACGGTTTCATCAGGTAATAGTCTAAGCCCACTTCATTAATGCTGGCGATGGCTGCCTCCGTATCGGCGTAAGCCGTGAGCAGCGCCCTGCGCGAATCTGGGTAAAGTTTGATCGCTTGAACCAAAAACTCTGTGCCGCTCACGTTCGGCATCCGCTGATCCACGAGAAACAGCGCAATGGGATCATTGCGCTGTTTTAGCCGTTTTACTACCGATAGAGCCTCCTCTCCGGAGGGAGCTTTTATGATGCGGTACTCCGCAGCGTAATGCCTTCTCAGATCGCGCTCGATCGCATTGAGCACCTGGGGTTCGTCGTCGATGGTCAGTATGATGGGTTTTGCCATAATTCCCTCACTGCAGGCGAACTCAAGAACACCCCCTTTAATCGCGAGTCATCAATATGATCGGCGATAAAGGCAATGACCTGCTGAGCTTCCTGGCGCCTGGACTCTGCCTTGTCTGGCTCTCCGAGTTTTGATTCTAATTTTGATAAGGCGGCCAAAATCGGCCAGAGACTCCGCCGGGAGAGCTGAGCTTTCGCTTCCCAGCATGCATCTGATAAATTATTATAACCCTCTTCCAACTCGCCGGCTTCCACCAAAACTCGGCCTCTTAAATAATAAAGATCTGGCAAGAACATCGGTAGGTCTCCTCCGCGATTTGCACGCTGCCCGGCTCTGCGCTCTGCTCCATACGGGCTGCCAGGTTGACCGCATCGCCCATCGCCGTATACTCCATGGCCAGTTCGGAACCAATTTCCCCAACCACCACCGGTCCGGTATTTATGCCGACCCGCACGTTAAAATCAAGGCCAACCTCGCGCCGGACATGTTCCCGGAAAGGCTGGATACCCGATGCGAATATAGATTTTACAGATGCCGCCTGATAGGCCGTGATTGCCTCACGCCACTTTTACTGGCTGGAGATTAACACCCGATCAACGTAGCACCACATCCATTCTTCGTTAGCTTCGAGAGAAACGATCAGTGGATGTCCGGTTTCACGGTAATGCGCGGTGGCGTGCTTGTTCTTGGAATTATCGCAACAGCCCACGTGCCCGCATAACACGCACATACGTAGATGTACCCAGGAATCGCCGATCTTCAGGCAGTCCTCGCATCCTTCTGCGCTGGGTGAAACATCTTGTATCTGGTCTAGATGTGAGCATCCCTGGTCCTGGATCTTTCCACTCCAAATGAACCTCCGGATCACATCACTGAGACTGGATCGAGATTTCGTATTCTCGCTCATAACACTCCTCGGCCAGGCGCTGCTGCACAATGCCCGGTATTCTCCTCATACTCCTCAAGCATTCCCCCCATCCTGGCTTGTCAGAGGGATTTGCCTAAATTTTACAAACGTTGTCTATTTTATCATCTCTGCCGTTGAACCGTATTATTATAAAATGGGCCTACCCGATGGGTAAGCCCATTTTCAAGCGAATCTGGCCCTTTTATTCATCTTTGAATAGTTTATACCTTCTCCTTATATGAGGGGACTCTTTCCAGGAACTCCTTTTCCACTTCCAGGATCAAGGCGTTATTGGTCTCGTCAAAATGGAAGACATCCCAGGGGATTGAGAACCTTTTGCGCCACAATCCAAAGAAAGCGTGGTGGGAAAGCACGACATTCGAGATTTGGCCAGTACTTTCATCCATCAATACCTTATAGACTCGTCCCAACTCTTCTCCTTGCGAGTTTCTTACGGGCGCGCCAACCAGCGATTCTACTTCAGACATGGGTTCGTAGACACTACTTTTCGCCATTTTGGACTCCTTCACCACCAGAATTACCAAACAACCGCTCCAGGCAAAAAATATTCGAGAATCCACTATAAAGCTGATAAACACGCCGATCAATACGGAATTACCCTAATGCCAGATTAGGGATTTCCCTACCTTTTCCCCAACCACCGAAAACTAAGCGACAGTCTCGGCAACAGATCGATTCAACGGCACAACCACGCGAAAGCAGGTACCCTGGTCAGGACCCGATTGCACTTCCAGCCTGCCTCCGATGGCCTCCGCCCTCTCGATAGCGCCGACAATGCCCAGGTGTCCCCGGCGGGCGAAATCGATCCAGCGTTGTGGCACCTCAAAGCCAACGCCGTTATCTTTCACCTCCATGATCACGACATCGTCATTTTGTGTAAAACTGACACTGACCTCGCTGGCTTCGGCATGTCGCAACGCGTTGGTAATGGCTACCTGGTAAATGCGGTATAGTGCCAGGCGCACTATTTCCGGCAATCCTCGTTCTCCCGATGCCCAGTCGAAGTTGATGATCAAGTCGGGCTTGGCTTGCTGGATGCGGTTGAGGTGCTCCTTAATCGAGCTTTTGATCCCCAGCTGAAAAAGGGTGGGTGGGCGCAAGTCCATGGAGATGGTCCGCAATGTAGTATTAATTTGCGACAGCCCATCCCTGATGCTGGTTATGTCGGCAGCGCTCAGTCGTTCCGGCTCATTCATCTGGTAGATGAGGCCATAAAGATCCTGCATCGGCCCATCATGCAGCTCACGCGCTATGCGTGAGCGTTCGTTCTCCGCGCTGTCTAACAGAAGGCGCTGCAGTTCAAGGTTCTCCGCTTCTATACGCTTACGGGCTGCCAGCTGCTCCTCGAGATCGGCAAACAGCTGGGCATTTTCGATGGCCAGGGCGGCGCGATCGGCAAGGCCCTGCAGAAAGGTTTGGTCCGTGCGGGTATATGTCCGCCCCGGTTCATCTCTGGATACGGCCAGCGTCCCGAAGGTTTGGCCCCGGGCGCGCAGCGGGACGATCAGGACGTCGTGAATCCCAAACTCGTCGAGGTAAGGAAGATATTCCGGCATCGCCGTGGAACGATACACCTCCGGTTGAATGTTAGCAATCAAGACAGGCTGGCCGGTTTGCAGCACCTCGCCAAGGGCGCCCTCGTCTGATCGGAGCCTGATCTTGGTCATTTCATGCAACAACGTCATCGCCCGCGGGTTGGGGTGGAAATATGCGACCGCCAGCAGATGCTGCTTGTCTTCGCTAAGCAGCGCGATGGTACAGGTATCCCCTACCAGTTCTGCGACCCGCGACGCCACCGTGTTTAATACCTTCTGCCGGTCTGTCTGGACTTCAGCCAGCACCTGGGAGAGCTCGGCGAGAGTCTCGATCCTATCCTTGGCTTGGGCGAGCTGCAGGGTGCGCGCCCGGATGCGGTTTTCCAGCTCCTCATTGAGCTGGCGCAGCTTTTCTTCGGTGTGCTTCAGTTCGGTAATGTCTTCGCTGACGGTGATAGCGCCCATGTTTTTGCCATCATCGTCCAGGATGGGGATCCCCGAGTGACGCAGGATTTTATGGGTGCCGTCCAAAGCTTCGATTTCGATCAGTTCGTTTAGAACGGTTTCCCCTAGTGCCATGGCCCGCGCAGCCGCCCACTCTTCGGGGGCTATCGGCTCACCGCTTGCCAACCGCCACCCTCGCTGGGCGGGCGGGCCATCCTCGCCTGCCGCTTCCCCAACGTTCCAGATCTTCTCGGCAGCCGGGTTTCGATAAACGATGTTGCCACTGCTATCGATAAACCGCACCCCCACCGGCAGGTTTTCGAGCACGATCCGCAGCTGGCGCTCATTCCTCTTCAAGGCCTCTTTTGCTCGACGGCGGGCGGTAATATCGGAAAAGATCACGGCGACTCGGCCAGCCTGGGAACGGTAAGCGTGAATTTCCAGATATTTATTCAGGATTTCGTTGTGTTCTTCCACGTGTAGAGGCTGACCGGTCTCCGAGACACGCTGGAGACGGTCAAGCCTGGGGAGTTGAAGATTGGGAAACAACTCTCTGAAAGTTTTTCCGATCACCTCTTCTTTCTTGATCCGGGCAATCCGCTCGGTGGCCGGGTTTGCTTCTAAGAACCGGAAATCTACCGGGCTTCCTGTCTCGTCATAAATTAATTCGTGCAGGACAAAACCCTCTGTCATCGTCTCGAACAGGCTGCGGAAACGCTCTTCACTTTCTTTAAGGGCCTGTTCCGCATGTTTGCGTTCCGTGATGTCCACAAAAAAAACAGAGATGCCTTCGCGGGATGGGTAAGCTCGCACGTTGTACCATTTGCCGCTGACCAATCCCTGAACCTCCAACTGATCCGCCTGCCGTTCGATCATCACCTTGCGATAACATTCCTCCAGCGGCGTCCCGCGCAGCTGCGGCCAGGTTGCCCAGATGGACTTCCCCAGTAGATCAGCCGGATGCATGTTAGCGGTCTGGGCCGCCTTATGATTGGCGAAGGTAAAACGCCAATCATAATTTAAGCTCATGAAGCCATCGCGAATACTTTCCAGAATCTCGGTCAGTTGCTGTTTGCTGGGAGAAAAATCTTCCGCAGCCGGATTGCTAATCCGGTCCCTATTTCTTTCTTCGCTCATGGGACGCTCTCCTTGGAGGCACTGAAATCCTTAATGCTGAAGAGACAAAACCTTCCCGTGCTCGTATTGTGCGGGTAATGCGGGGGATAAGCTCTTGGGTATTTTATACCATTTTTCGCTTTAATGCTAAGGCGCGGGCTGATGGTAAAATGGGCCAATGAATGACGCCTTAGAAGACGATCCAGTGGAAGCGATTCAGGAACTTCCGGCGGCGAAACGCGATAAGGTTGTTAGCGCAGGCCAGATGTCCAGGCGACTGCGAGCCATCTGGATCCGCATCCATTGGGGCAAAGTAGCCCTCTTTGGGATCAGCCTCTTCTTATTCATATTAGCAATTACATTTATGAAAAACGGTGCGCGTGAGCTGGCGCCGCTGGTGCGGGGCGCCTTTAACGTGAGCAACCCGGCAAACAGCCTCGGCTTCGGCTGGGTTTTCGCCTATCTGGTGATGAGCGGTTCCCCGGTAGCTGCCGCCGCACTGACTTTCCTGGATGCTGGCATCATCGACACCATCGCAACCTTTACAATGATCACCGGCAGTCGCCTCGGGGCGAGCTTCATTGTGCTGTTCGTCGGTCTGGTCTATGTTTTCCGCGGCCGCAACTGGGCCACCAGCCTGGGAATGGGATTGCTCTCTCTCACCGTCACCGGATCTACCTACCTGATTGGCCTGATCATCGGCATTCCCCTGCTGCGGTCAGGTTTCCTGGAACCCGTCCGGCTAGAATCCGGCATGCTGTTGACTTCCTTCATCGAAATAGTCTTTGAGAGCATCGCTGCTGCCCTTTCCCTGGTATTGCCGGGCTGGGGGATCTTTTTACTTGGCATGGGAGTCATCATCCTTAGCTTCAACCTGTTTGACCGCTGCCTGCCAAAGATGACCTTGAAGGAGAGCCAGGTCGGAAGTCTGGCCACCTTCGTTTTCCGTCCTGGAGTGATGTTCCTGCTAGGCGCTGCCGTCACGACGATGTCGATGTCTGTCAGTGTTTCGCTCAGCATTCTGGTGCCTTTGAATGACCGGGGATTCATTCGCCGGGAAAACGTGATCCCTTATATCATGGGCGCTAATATCACTACTTTCATCGACACGCTGATAGCCTCTGTGCTGCTCGGAAACCCACACGCCTTCACCGTCGTTCTGGCGGAGATGACCAGCATTACGATTGTATCGCTCATCGTCCTGATCATCTTTTACCATCCTTTTGAACGGGCCATGCTTGATTTTGTCAGCTGGATAACGCGCGAAAACCGCCATCTCTACCTTTTCATGGCAGTCATCATTGTTGCGCCAATCATCCTGTTATTCGTCTGAAGCAAGGAATCTCGATGAAGATTTTGATCGCAGTAGACGGCAGCCGGCACTCGCAAATCACCTTGCGTTTGGGAGCAAAGATCGCCCGCATGACGGAGAGTCCGGCCACCGTGTTAACCATCGCTCGGACGAAGTTCGCCCGCCAGGAGTGCAATGACTTCCTCGTCGAAGTCGAGGAGTGGTTATCCAAAGAATCCTTCCCCATTGAAACGAAAGTCCGCACGGGTAAACCTGTGCGGCAGATCGTCCAGGAGGCGATCGAGGGAGAATATGGCCTGGTAATCCTGGGCTTCCGCCAGGCACCTTCCACTCTGAAACGCATCTTCGGTCCAACCGTCGATCAGGTCGTCACCAGGGCCCCGTGTCCGGTTCTGATTGCCAAGGAAGATAAGGGAGATTTGAAGCATGTGCTGATCTGCGACAGCGGTGCGGAAGGCCCCTCTTTGATGAATCGCTTTATTCGGCAAATGCGGGAGCTGGTCACGACAGACCTCCAGGTCTCAGTGCTGCACGTCATGTCACAGATGAGCGCTGGACCCGGAGTGCCAGGCTGGGAGCTGCGCGCCAACGCCGAGGAATTGATGAAGGCGCATACGCCGGAAGGTGAATTGTTGGAACAGGACGCCAACGTGCTGCAAACTTCCAATATCCATCCCCGCGTCGTGCTCCGGCATGGTTTTGTTGTGGACGAGATTCTCGCCGAGGCTCGCATGGGAAATTATGGCCTGATCGCGATTGGCGCGCACCGGCGAGAAGGGTGGCAGAGCTATTTGTTAGATGATCTGGCGCACCAGATCATCGTGCAGGCCGACCGGCCGGTGTTGGTGCTGAAGTGAGGAAAGAAGCGGTTCAGTCCGGGCGTTCTGGTCCCGCCGCGCAGGATATCTTCTGTCTCACGTGAATCATTGCGGTTATCTGGCTTCAATAGGGAGAATGCTAAAAGATTGTTCTACATCCATGCGCCAGATTAATGGCTGATTTTCGATCGCCTCTCTCACGCGATCCAACTCCGCATGGCTGTCAACGACCCTCCGATGATAGTTTTGCTGCCAGATGGGAAGACCCGGGGTCTTGCGAAAATCATTAATCCACTGGGCTGAAATGCTTTTGAAAGCGAGCATGATTTCCGGCAACCCCGGGCGTTTGATCCGCTCTCTCACTGTAAGATCGCCGATTAATATAATCATGCCATGAACCTGGTTGGGCATCACGCAGAAGGCATCCAGGGCGACGTGCGCGAAACGCACAGGTAAATCTAACCAGGCCTGGCGCACAATCATGCCCAGGTGGTTGTAACGCATTCTACCCTTGATAATTTCGCCAAATAGCCCGTCAAATTGAAAAGTGTTGGCGGTGACCAGGTAAGTTCCCGGCCTGGAATACCTCTGGTTTGTGAGTCGAAATGAACTGCGCTGGAGACTGTGCATTTGGTTGGTCATCTCACCCCGTCTTAACGTCATCAAAGGATTTATTTAGGGCGCCCCGTTGCTTCGGTAACTCTACCGGCAGGCTGGAACCCCGCGTTTATTAAGGGTTGCTTATATACAGTAACGTAAAACTAACAAATTTGTTACATTAGAATATGGGAAATTGGATAATTTAGGGATGATATACTTGCACTTTCCAGCCGCTCGCGCTTTAAGGTTTCCGGAACATGGATAAGGCGAGCAATTGTAACAAAGTCCTCCCTCATGCGTTTAACTTGTTAAACTGATAATTAAGGGTCGGATTGTACATTTAATATTTTAAGGGGTAGTTGGAAAAGGTAGTAGTAACAGCCGCAAAGCACTCGCATAGCAGGAATCAGGGATTTCAGTCAGGTCTGCTCGGGGCGGTTTGGTATCGGAGGTTGCGAGGATGATTGCATTATATGACTTTGTACCCAGATATTGTCCATACTGTGGACAGGCCACGGCGGTGATGGACGAGCCATCTTGCGTGGCGGATTTCAGCAGTAACTTCTCTTTCGCCTGTACGAGTTGCGGGGTGATCTACCAAAAGGCCCATACCCGCCAGCTGTTGCGGCTCGCTCGGGAGAGCGGTGGAGACCTGCACCGCAACGCTGTCCCGGCAACCGGTCTCCATAATGAACATTCAACTGCCGCAGGCGGTATTTAGCAGGGTCTTAATTAGGATCTCGGGCCAGTCGAATACTCGAAGAGCGGAAGACAATACCGCCGGCTAAACCGAGGACAAATCCACCGATATGTGCCCAGAAGGCCACCCCACTGGTTTGTGCGGTCGGCGTACCAAGGCTGGCGATTCCATTAAAGAGTTGGGTAACCGCCCATATGCCAAGAAAAACCAGTGCGGTTACCCGGGTAACGCCCGCCCGGTATCCAAGGAACACCAGGACTTTAATCCTGGATTTGGGAAACATCACCAGATAAGCGCCTAAGATCGCCGCGATGGCTCCACTCGCTCCCACGCTGGGGATATCGCTGCCAGTATTGAAAAGAATGTGGGCAGCCGAAGCTGCCAGCCCACCGGCCAGATAGAATACCAAATATCCGACATGTCCCAGCACGGCTTCGATATTGTCACCGAAGACCCACAAGAAGAGCATGTTGCCGATCAAGTGCAGCCATCCACCGTGCAGGAACATCGATGTCAATAACGTGTATAAATCTTGCCCGTTGACGATTTCCGCCGGGATCACCCCATACTGCGTGATAAACTGGTTCTGAGCATTGGCGCTCAGTGAGGCTTCATAGAGGAAAATCAAAGTATTTATTACGATGAGACCGATCGTTACAAGTCCTGGACCGGCGCCGCGAACTTCATCATCACCAATTGGAAACATAAGACCTCCATTCTGCAAAGAATACCAAGGAAGCCTTGCTAAGCAATTTCAAGAGCATGCTTAGCAAGGCTTTTCTGGAGCAACATATCCTGCTTATATCACCCGGCGACCAAAGACCAGGGACAAGAGGAACAGCACCAGGAAGACAAAGAACAGGATCTTGGCGATTCCGGCTGCAGCTCCCGCAACGCCGCCAAACCCAAGAACGGCGGCCACCAGGGCGATAATTAGAAAAGTAACTGCCCAGCCTAACATTTCTGCATCCTCCTTTCCTTCAGGATTTTCGGGAGCTCGATGCAGAGAGCGAGCTCTAGAAAATTTTCCCAAATATTTATCCCTAATATAAGTCCAGGAACTGGAAAGTTCAATCAGGAATTTCCCCACAAATAGGGTAGGGTTTCCCCTATCAATTATGCGGAAATCCCTACCTTATTGACCTTTCCTCGGGCCGCGTGGCCTATGCCGTGCTATCCTTTGGAGGCATCCTGGGAATGGGCGACAAGCTCTTTGCCGTTCCCTGGGAGGCGTTAATGGTGGACACAGAAAGTGAGCAGATCATTCTGGATGTCCCTGAAGAATTGCTGGAAAATGCCCCTGGATTTGACAAGGACAACTGGCCGGGCACCACAGATCGCGAGTGGCTGGTCGAGATCTGCAGATACTACGAATACGAACCTTTCTGGGAGTAAATATCCGGCAATCTGGCTCAAAGCGGCAAGCAGGGATTTCATCTCCCTCCTTGCCGCTTTTGTTTTAAATAATTTTCTGGTGGTTCTGCACCCTGCGCTGCAGCTCTCCATCCCCCAGATGTTGATTTTCCAACTAAAATAGTGTAAATTAAAGAGGTCCGCTCCATGATAGCCGACCCACTCTCTGAAACCTGGGAGGAAAGCTTGAGCAAGCTTAAAAGTGCAGACAACTCTCCAGCCATGAGGCGGTTCAAGGAAATGCTCGCCGTCAAAGGTGATCCGGTAAGCACCGCGCGCCAGTTGTATGATTATCTTGATCAGTGGGAATCTGACCTTGTTGAAAATCAGATTGAGGAAATCCTGGGTTCGATTGCGGAACAGCCGGAGCTAACTCTCGACCTGATTATATTGGTGCTGGAGAGAGGCCAGCTGGGGGAAAAACTGAACTGGGTCCTTCAGCTCCTGGAACGGCTGCCGGAGGGCAATGGCATCCAGGTGCTCGATAACGCCATCATCGATCTTTGGTTGTATCCCGGCGAGGCCGCCTCGCACTACAATATGGGCTATGCCTGGACGCTGTTGGATAAATTCGACCTCGCTATGGCGGCCTACAACCGGGCGCTGGAATTGGATCCAAATCTTATTAACGCCTATAATGATCGTGGCGCTCTCTACCATGATCAAGGCTTCTATGAAAAAGCGATCCTTGATTTCGACCAGGCATTAAAACTGGACCCGCATTACCAGCTGGCCCATGCCAACAAAGGCTACTCGTTGCGCGAACTGGGCCGCCACCGGGAGTCCCTGGACGCATTTAACCAGGCCCTCGCCATCGATCCCGATTACAGCTGGGTATATGGCGAGCGCGGCCTGGTTTACGAAGCCCTCGGAATGCACGATCAGGCTATCCAGGATTACGACAAGGCAATTGCCTTAGACCCTCAAAACAAGTGGGCTTACGCTAATAAGGGCTCTGCCCTGCGTGAACAGGGTCATTACAACGAAGCATTGTCTTCCTTGAATACAGCCATCGAGCTGGACCCTGAATATATCTGGGCCTATCACGAACGCGGCCGGGTTTATTCCAGCCAGCAGCAGTATGAACGGGCCATCGCCGAGTACGAGCGGGTGCTCGCCATGGATCCACAGTACAAGTGGGCATACGCCAATAAAGGCTATGCTCTGCGCGAGCTGGAGCGCTACGACGAATCCCGGGCGGCCTTTGACAAGGCCCTCGAAATCGACCCGGATTATGCCTGGGTTTATAACGAGCGCGGCCTACTCTTTGAAGCTCAAGGGAACATTGAAGAAGCCCTGGCGGATTACGACAAAACTATCGCCCTGGATCCCGGGTATGAGCTCGGGTACGCCAACAAGGGCTACGCCATGCGGCAGCTGGGGCGCTACCAGGAGGCTCAGGTCGCTCTTGACAAAGCCCTGGAGATCGATCCCAACTACGTGTGGGCTTACAACGAACGCGGTTTACTCGCCGAAGCCCAGGGGAAATATGAACAGGCGATTTCAGAATATGATAAAGCCCTCGCTTTGAATCCTGATTACAGGCATGCCCATGCCAATAAGGGCTATGCCCTCCGTGAGCTGGGCCGTTATGACGAGGCACTGGCTTCCCTCGACCATGCCATCCGTCTGGATCCCGATTATTTGTGGGCCATTCACGAACGCGGCCGGGTCTACTCCAGCAAGGGACAGTACGAGCAGGCCATAGCCGAATACGATCGCATCCTAGCGTCAGATCCAGCCTATAAGTCAGCTTACGCCAACAAGGGTTCAGCACTGCGAGAGTTGGGTCGCTATGATGAGGCCCGGGCCGCACTGGCCGAGGCCATTCGCCTCGATCCCCATTATGTCTGGGCCATTCATGAACGCGGCCGGGTCTATTCGAGCCAGCAGCGCTATGAGGAGGCGATCGGCGAGTACGACCGGGTCATCGAACTCGATCCACAATACAAGTGGGCTCACGCCAATAAGGGCCACGCACTGCGCGAGCTTGGTCGTTATGCGGAATCCCATGCTGCCTTTACCAAAGCCCTGGAAATTGACCCGGATTACGCCTGGGCTTATAACCAGCGCGGTTTGCTCCTCGAAGCCCAGGCCTATTACGAACAGGCTGTTGTCGACTACGACAAAGCCATTGCTATCGAACCTGAAAATAAGCTGCCATACGGCAATAAAGCTTACTCGCTGCGCGAACTGGGTCGCTTTGATGAGGCCTTGACCGCCATCGATCAGGCCCGCCGGCTCGATCCCGAGGATATTTGGGCGATTCATGAGCGCGGCCGTATCCTCTCCGGCCAGGGCGAATATGAACTCGCTGTCGCCGAATATGAGCGGGTCATCGCCATGGACCCGCAGTATAAATGGGCCTACGCTAATCTCGGTTCCGCCTTGCGTGAATTAGGTCGCAAAGAGGAAGCAAAGGCCGCCTACGATAAAGCCCTGGAAATTGACCCGGATTATGTTTGGGTCTATAACGATCGCGGTCTCCTGTACGAATCTCAGGAGAAATATCCCCAGGCCCTGGGAGACTACGACAGAGCCTTAGAACTCGATCCTCAGTACATGTGGGCTCACGCCAACAAGGGCTACGCGCTGAGCAAGTTAGGCCGCACCCAGGAGGCCTTGGCTGCCTACGATAAAGCCCTGGAAATTGACCCGAATTATGCCTGGGCTTACTACCAGCGAGGTCTGCTCAATAGCGAGATGGGGAACCACGCCGCCGCGCTTGAGGATTTCACCCGCTCTTTGGAAATCGAGAAGCAGGACGCCGAAGTCTACCGCGAGCGTTCCCGGGTCTATTTGAGCCTCGCCGATCAGTACCGGGAGCAGGGCGCCGGCGAGAAGATGTTGGAAGCCTATAGCAAGGCCCTACAGGATCTCGAAGCGGCTCTTGAAAGCGATCCTGAAAATTTGACTACATACTGGAGCCAGGGCATCACCCATCTCACCCTGGATGCGTTTGACCGGGCGGTCGCTTCCTTTGACCGGGCTCTGGCGCTCTTGACCGGTGAGCAAAACGCTGACCTCCTCTTCGATCTGCATGAGAGCACCGCTGAGGCCTTGATGCAGTGGGGCCAGGTCTTGAAGAAACCCGAGAAGCTGCAACAGGCCTTCGAGGCGTTCGGGATGGCAGCAGAAAAAACGGATGAGCCTGGTCAGCGCGGCAGCTGCTACAATCAACAGGCTGAGATCCTGTTGGATCTGGATCGGTACGCGGAGGCTTTATCTGCCATTCAAAAGGTCCGGCGGTACGCCCCGGACAACGCCTGGTCATATATTCTCCAGGCCAAAGCTCACCTGCTGGGCAGCGACTATCCGGAGGCTCAAAAGGCTTTTGAGAGAGTTCTCCAGGTGGACCAAAGTGAGGGCCTCTATAATTCCTGGTGCTGGGTCGGTTTGGGGATTATTTCCCAGGAAACGGATAGCGCTGAAAAAGCGGAGGAGTATTTCCGCAGTGCCCTGGCGTCGGAGGGTGCAGCCGGTGAGGAAGAATATTTGGACCGCGCTTCCATATTCGAATTTTTCCGAAGATATGGCCGTGCCGAGGTGGACCTGATCACGGCGGTTGAACTGGCGCCAGAATCCGCCGGCGCCCACAATGCCCTGGCGTGGCTGTATGTCGAGCAGCTGCCCGACCCTCAGAACCTGGCCAAAGCAGTGGACCTGGCGCAACGGGCGGTCGAGCTCGAGGCCCACGGCCCCAGAAGAGCCGATTATCTGGATACGTTGGGATGGGCATATTACCGTCTCAGACGCTTTCCTGAAGCTGTTGAATACTTGGATCAGGCGCTTGCCCTGATGCCGTATGTCCTTGAATTTCGCCATCACTTGGAACAGGCGCAGCAAATGCATAAAAAGGGCGAAAAACAAGCCGGTTGAGAAAGTCGTTTCTTTTCGAGGAGGAAAGGCGTGGTTACCACCAGTACACAAGAACTTCCCCGCGGTGAATCTCAGGAAGAAAAAAAGCTGGCGCCGCGCGCCGAAAGCGAACCCCAGGCCCCTTCCGAAAAATCCGCCGAAGCCTCTCCTCCTGAGCCGCTGACCCAGGCTCGCGCCTCAAAATCCGAGGTGCAGAGCCAACCCCGAACTGCCGCCGGCGTTTACTTCGGGCTCCAGGAAGAAGCCTATGAGATCCCGGAAGATCCCTTTATGGCCCTGAAGGACATGCACTTGCCGGAAGAGTATACTGCTATATTATCTCCTTGCCTGCAGTCGTTCGGTTTCCTCGTTCAGCACGCCGATGTCATGGAAGAGATCAGTGGGGAGCAGCACCGCTTCACCTTGGTCACCAATGGCCGGGATAACCGCTACCTGTTCCATATACAGGACCAAATCTTGAGTAATCCCTCCCGTATGAACCGGGTGGCGCTGAAGGATGTGCTTGAGGTTTTCACCAACAGATTTGGAGCGGAAACAAGGTTCTTTGTTTTTCACGAAACGCCTCCCAATGCCATGTATAAGTACGTATTTCACGAACTTGAAAAACAAAAAGGTATATCGATTAGCTTCATTTCCTTTACGGAAATTAGGGACCTTAGAAACTTGGTCGAATCCCTGCAGTGGAAAATCTTGAGGATTCACTTATTGCTTGAAGAGGTATCGCAGAATGTGATTCGGGAACCCGAAGGCTCAAGGAAAGCCCTCGCCGATCTCGAACAGGATGACCAGCAGGTGAATAAGATCGTTGCCATGCTTGCCAGGCGAGCCTCGCGTGCTCCAGTGGCTCTCAGCGCAAAGGGCTTTATCCGCAATTTGATCAACGAGACGCGCTGGCCGGATGAATGGAAAAGCCAGCGCATCGGCGGGTTGACTGGCGACCCCGAAACCGATGCCCGCGACCTCATCGAATATGCGATCGGTCAAGGCACAAATCCGGATTATGCCGAGGAAACCATTTTAGGTGGATTATTGATAGCTATGCTGCAAGACGTGGGCGGAGAAGACAGGAATCTGTTACACGCAATGATTTCAGACTATAACCTGGGGAAAATCTGATCTGCGCACGATAAATCAACCTATCGCTTATGTCACCATCAAACCCGATCTCTCACCAAGAAATTAATGCGCTTACCGGCATCCTGGCCCGCCGCGCATTCCGCGCTCCGCTCAACATCGGCCCGCTCGGGTATTACCGCAGCCTGATCCTTAAAACCAACGTTCCGCAATCCTGGCAGAGCCAGCGCGCTGGCGGATTGGTGGGTGACCCCGAATTTGACGCCCGAGAATTGGCCAACTGGGCAGCAGAACAGGGCACCAATCCTGCCGACGCCCGTTTTACGGTCCTGGGCAGCCTCTTGTCAAATGTGATCAACGATGTCGGCCTGGAAGATGCCCGCTTTCTGGCCGCCCTGATCCTGGCGCGTGGCCTGTACCATGATCCGCGCCTTCAAGAAGCCCTGCGGCTGCGCTACAAGGTGCCGGTGCACGCCGAGCTCGCCGGCGCGCCCGTGGAGGAATTCGGGCCGGAGATTGAGTGGTTCGGCCCAACAGAAAGTGTCGAGCTACAGTTCTGGACAAGGCCCAAGCCCGACCTTCAAGACGTCGGCTTTCTCAAGCGCGCCATCGAACGGGCTGCCTCTGTCTGCCGCATCGAGTTCGGCCAACTGCCCCGCCGCGGCACCGGCTTCCTGATAGCCGGTAACCTGGTTCTGACTAACTACCATGTCCTCATGGGCGCATCTGGCGAGGATCTGCTGGAAAACGCCCGGGACCTGACTCTCCACTTTGGAAAAATCACTGCGCCGGATGGCGAGGAGACCATGGGACAGTCTTTTAAGCTGGTCGGTGATCAGCCGGTGCTCAAATCCAGCCCGGTTGGTCAGCTGGACTACGCCTTGCTGCAGGCCGACCCTGCTATTCTGGGTGCTCAGGAGATTTCCCCGGCACCGTTAAGCGATGAAACCCCTCTTAAAGGCATGGGGTTGAACATCCTGCAGCACCCCGGCGGCGAGGCCCTGAAGCTGGCATTAAGCGGGGATGGAGTCGAAAGCGTCTTCCCCGAGAAAGGACTGGTTCAGTATTCGACCCGCGCGCTGGGAGGCTCCAGCGGAGCTCCCTGCTTCAACGACGACTGGCAGGTTGTCGCCCTGCATCACGCTCAACGCTCCCGCAGTTTCGGCACCATCCGGGAAGGCATCTTGATCCGCTCCATCTTGCCAGAGATCGAGCAATTTTTGCAGTAAGGAGAAGACATGACCCGCAGAATCATCACCACGCAGCTGCAAGCTACCGATTCCGCCCAGACCGTCGACACCTATACCGACAAGCTGATCAAGTTTATACCTGCCGATGTGGTGGCAGCCTGGACGGCGGTTTCCGGTCTCATCGCCGGCGCCACTAATGAACCCCGCGGAACCCTGCTGTGGATATCATTCCTGGTAGGATTGGCGGTTTCCGCCCTGTGGACCTGGCGGCAGACCAGCTTGCCGGGTCAGCCGCCTGCCCTCACCCAAACGGCCATCTCCACCCTGGCCTTCGGCGTTTGGGTGTTTGCCCTGGGCGGGCCTTTCAACTTTCAGGCCTGGTACTCCCCTCTTTACGGCTCCTTATTGCTGATCGCCTTCACCTTGATCGTGCCGCTCATAAACCCGCCTGAGAGCTAGCCTGGGGCTCAAAAACCTGGGTCATTTCTGGAATGGTTTGATCGAAGCCGGGCGCCCACACGTTATGACCGCAGCTCGGACAAGCGGAGAACACTTCACCGCTGGCTAAGCGCACGGGTTGGCCGCATGCGCAGCACGCATAGCTTCCCGTTTCAGCCACCACGTCACCTTCCTCATATTCTGGTGAACGCGCCTCGTCATCACAAACGGGCAACAGCCCCAATCCGGGTCGTTCCTCCTCGAATGGGTACAGGAACACGCTGACCTTCCCCGTTGATTCCAGGTATGCCCGTCTTACCTGGCCGAGCTGTTCCACTCCGGCCTCACGCAGTGCCGTGAACAGCTCATCTTTGGCCAGCATTTCCCTGTTCAAGGCATCTAAAACCAGACGCCCATCCGCCACGAGGCAGCTCGCCTGGCTCTCCACAAAGGTTTCGATCCTTTGGCTGCGACGGGTGAGAAAGGTTAGCCCGCGCTGGAGCAAGACGATCACGGTCATTACCAGCATTCCATGCACGAGAGGTACGCCGGGATAGAACATCGGATCGCCAACCGCTGAGCCCAGCGAGATGATGATGGCAAGCTCGAAGGGGGAGAGGCTGCCCATGCCGCGTTTCCCCAGCAGCCGCAGCATGAATAGGGCATAAACATACAGCAACGCCGTGCGCAGGACGATTTCTAAGAGAAAGAGCCAGGGCAGGTCGCCGAAAAGGATGCGTTCCAGGTCGAAGGTATATTCCATGCCATTCTATATAAGCGAAAAAAGCCCCCGCTTCAATGGGGAATCCTCCCCACCTGTCCCTAAGGACATTCCCTATTGCCCCATAGGGTTTTCCCTACGCCTTTAATCGCGTGACTCTTGAATGCGATCGAATATCTGGTGCCAGCGAGAAGCCCATTTAAAGCAAACGACGGCCATGAAAGCATGGCCGTCTAGCGCCAAACAGGTTAGTGACCCCGACAGGACTCGAACCTGTAACCTAACGCTTAAGAGGCGCTTGCTCTGCCAGTTGAGCTACGGGGCCGTGCGCTCCAAAATTATACCGCATCGACGATTTCTGTCAACATTTGGCCTGTGACGTCAATTTTTTGAAAAATGTATCGAAATCTGTATCCCCAGGTTATACCCGATACATCAATACCTTCCCAACTTTACGCCGACTTCCCGCAAACCACCGATGACCAGGTGCGCGACCTTCTCGAGAAGGCCGCCGAACTGGCGCCGGAGGGGTAAACAGAAGGCAAACCAAATTCATGATATCAAACTGGTAAAAATCAAAGCCGGTGACGTGGAGCCGGAAGGTGACTTGGGCCTACCTGAAGGGGCCAAAGGGATCGTAGTTATTGCCCATGGAAGTGGAAGACCTTCGAGATGCCTTTCCCGGCAGTTAAGCATTACAATATCGCCAATCAGAAAGGAGAGCATAAAATGTACAATAGCATACTGGTGCCTTTGGATGGATCGAAACGCGCCGAAAGGATATTGAATCATGTCGAAGAATTGGCCAGGCAGATGGATGCCAAGCTGGTGTTCCTTCAGGTAATTGAGCCCGCCTACGATGTGATTGGGCCGCACGGCACGGTCATGGATCTGACCATGGAACTGACCGAGAAGCGTGAGGCGGAAGCGCGCAACTATATCGACGGCGTAGAGGGGGAATTTCGAGAGCGCGGCCTCCGGGCAAAGGGCCTCGTTGAAACTGGCCCGGTAGTCAGCACCATCATTACCGTCGCCGAACGGGAAGGCGCCGACCTGATCGCCATGGCCAGCCACGGCCGCACCGGGCTCTCCCGCGTGTTCTATGGCAGCGTGGCCGCGGGGGTGCTCCACCAGGTCGACCGGCCTCTCCTGCTCGTCCGCTCCGTGGAGGGTGGATAGAACGCTCTGCATAATCCTTCTTACGCAGAACGCCCCGCCCCTTTGATTTCTCACCAGCTGCCTTGTTCCAACCAGTCGGACAATCCGTTTCTGACCTTCTCAACCATCGCCCGGTAAGCCGCCGGGTGGCTGGGACCATTCCCCATGGCCATTACTTCCATCGTCTCGAACAGGTATAGCAAGGGGATATCCCACTGGCTGGGATCCGCTTCTACTGCGGCGATATCGTTGGCAACTTCGTCCAATTCATCTCGTAAATCAACAAGCTCCTTTACCATATTCTTTACCTCCTTTTCTACCTTACAGCTTTGCCTTGCCATCAAGTTCCCTGATCTTCTGCATCGCCGCGGGCACGACCTCCCTGGCAAATGCCTCGATCTGCAGCGGTTCATTCCCGGCGTTCGGCCAGAAGATGAAGGTATCCTGGCGGTATTCCTGGTATAAGTGGACGATTTCCTCTACCCAGTGCTCGACTGGTCCGTAAAACACGCCTTCTTTCTCTTCCCGCAGCGGAGTATCCGCGCCATCCAGATCGAGTACGCCCATCAGGTTGTAGCCGCGCCGGATCTCGCTGGGATCGCGGCCGGCTTTTTGAGCGCCCTCGTCAATCAGCCGGTTGCTGCGCGCTAATCCACGTGGCGGTAGATATGGTGAGCTCACCAGGATTCCATCGGCGTAGCGGCCGGTCAAATCCAGCATACGGTCGCCGTAAGCCCCGGTCCAGATGCGGATGCGGTGCGCAGGCGCTGGGCCCGGGCGTGCGCCTTTCACCCGGTAGAACTCACCGTCATAAGAAAAAGATCCTCCTGCGTTCTCCCACATGCCCCGCAGGATATGCAGCGCCTCCTCAAAGGCCGTCACCGCTTCCCACGGCGAACGCTTTTCAACGCCGAACGCCTCGATCCCCGGCCAATAAGCGCCGGCGCCTATGCCCAGCTCCAGGCGGCCATCGCACAGAATATCCAACGTCGCCGCCATCTTCGCCAACATGGCAGGCGGTCGCAATGGGATCGAGAGCACATTAGTGCCGACGTGCACGCGCTCGGTTTTCATCGCCAGGGTGGTGAGCAGCGTCCAGGTGTCGAAAAACCGCATATTGTATGGGTGGTCCTGGATGGTGATTAAATGCAGACCGTTTTGGTCAGCAATTTGCGCGCGGCGGAAAGGCTCGTCTCGCTCCGCGGCCGAGGGATCGATGTTCGCGCCGAAGAGGGGCGCAAGCCGCTTGTTCTCGCTCATAAGCTTACATTTTCCTTATAGATCGTAACAAAAGTACCCGCTTCTACGTTATTCTAAATTGGAGAGGCTGTTTCTGACCATGTACCGGGATACATATCCCGGATACAAATTCGGATACATTTTGAGGTATAGTTAGGGTCACTCCTTAATTAATAGTTAATGTGGAACCACGGTCACAGGATGTCAATGCGTGAATAGAGAGAGCTTGCTCATCGTTGAAGATAATCATGCGCTCAGAGAGGGACTGGGTGAGATGTTGGGCCTGGAGGGATTTTCGATCGTCAGCGCCATCAATGGGCGCGATGCACTGGAGAAAATGAATTCCTTCACGCCCGACCTGATCCTTTCCGACATCTCCATGCCGGAGATGGATGGGTATGAATTCTTCCGGGCTGTGCGAAAACGTCCCGAGTGGGTCACCATCCCTTTCCTTTTCCTTACCGCACGTGGTGAGAAAGAGGATATCCTGAGCGGCAAGGACCTGGGAGCCGACGATTATCTAATTAAGCCCCTTGCTCGCGAAGAGCTCGTCACCGCCGTCCGCGCCCGTCTGGCTCGTTCGCGGCAGGTCCTGGTTGCTCAGCTCCATCAAGCCTACGAGGCCAGCTTGAGCGTGCTGTCCAACGCCATCGAGGTTCGTGACCAGTATACCCGCGATCACGTCGACCGTGTGATGGGGTATGCCCTGGTCCTGGCCCAGGAGTTGGGCTGGCAGGGAAAGCAGCTCGAGCAGCTGCGTTTTGGCTCCATCCTGCACGACATCGGCAAAATCCATATTCGCGAGACCACGCTGCGCAAGACAGGTCCGCTCACCAGTGAAGAGTGGGCTGAGATTAAAAAGCATCCCGTGACCGGCTTTGAGATGATCAAAGATATCCCTTACCTCGCTCCCGCCATCCCAGTTGTTCGCCACCATCACGAGCGTTGGGACGGGGACGGTTACCCTGACGGACTGGAGGCTGATGACATTCCACTGGCAGCCCGCATCGTCGCCGTCTCCGATAGCTTCGACGCCATAACCACCTCCCGGCCCTACCGGCCGGCCCGCTCCCCCGAAGACGCCTACCACGAGATCGTGCGCAATGCCGGCAGCCAGTTCGACCCCCGGGTCGTAGAAGCCTTCAAGCGCGCCTGGGAGGCTGGTCGTATTCAAACTGTATTGCTAAGTAACAATGGTAACGGGGCCGAGAAAGCGTGATTCGTAATCCGTAATTCGCAATCCGATTCCGCCCTACCGCCCCCAGCTCAAATCGCATATCCCAAATCCGTGTCATCCGCGTACTAAAAATCTTCGTGCACCTTCGTGGCCTTTGTGTTAAAAAACAATCTGCATCCCTTCTTCCGTCCTCTCCTCCCTCCTTCGCTTCCTCTGGCACCTTTGCCACCTTTGTATCCTTTGTCGCCTTTGTCTCTATAATATAATGTCCTTTGATTCTACGCCCGCCGCGACGGCTTGTGGTACCATGTGAACGTCGGCAAATACAACAGGAGGTCCAAATGAGCGAAAAAGATAAAACCTTCCTCTTCATCGGAATTGCCATCATCCTGCTGGTCAGTGTCGGCGTGGTTGTGCTGCTGCGTCGCTCCGGTGCCGACTCGCCCCCACCGATCACGGAAAGCCCGGAGCCAACCATTGCCGAGACCGTCCTCCCCAGCGCCACCGCCCCTGCCGCCAGCATCCCAACCGATACCGAGATCCCGCTTCTCACCGGTAGTCCCGTTGTAGAGGAGACTCCCGCCGAAGCCGGCACTTCCGTCTACGAAGTCAAAGAGGGCGACACCCTGGATAGCATCGCCCGGCAGCTCAACGTCCCATACCAGACCTTGTTGGACCTCAACCCGGAAATCGATCCTGATCTCATCGTCGTCGGCCAGCAAATCCGCGTCCCGGCTGCCCAGGCCGGCGGCGCCGCTACACCCGTCCCGGCCGGCACCGCCGGCCTGGTCGAATATGAGATCGTCGCCGGCGATACCCTGCTGGAGATCGCCGAGCGTTTCAACACCACCGTGGGTGCCATCGTCGCCCAGAACGGCCTGGAGAACGCCAACGACATCCAGGCCGGGCTTGTGCTCCAGATCCCGGTCAACGCGCCTGAGCCGCTGGCGACGGCCGCTCCGGAAGCAACTGTAGCTGAAGCACCAACAGAGACTGCGAATCCTTGAAGGCAGCACAAGAAGATTTAACATTGAAGATTTAAGAGATGAAGTTTGGTTCCTTTTACATTCATTTGGACAAGATTGCCTATGTACACAAATTCACGCCGGACGTTCTCCCCGCCAGCGCGGCAAAAGCGCGAAACATCGGAGGGGTTCGGATGGGATTCGACAACAATGAGCTCATCATTTATGAAGATGAACCGGGTTATGCAGAGTTCGTGGCGTGGCTCGATTCGGATACCATAGGCCTGGAATCAGAAACATAAGATGAAATCGAAGCATCCATCCATTGATTCTCTTGGCCTGCTGACCACTGCCAGTCTGACTGTAATCGGCATGTCTGTGGTTTTCATTTCCGTATACAATTTTGGGCTCCCCGTCACAGCCATCGCTTTCAGCATCGCTCTGCTCAGCTTCTCGCTGGCCGCTTACCGTCGCTGGCTTTCAAAGCCAACCAGCGGCAAGCTGAGAGGGAACCGCATTCAAATTTTCACCATCTTTGGAATCACCAGCCTGCTGCTAGGCCTTCTGGCCCCGCTCATCCCTCTCCCCGGTCGAATTGAACTACCAGTTGTTGCGCAGGTCTTTTTTGGGCTTTTGATGTTCGGAATCGTTTTATGGATGGTTAAAAATCGCTAGCCACTGGCTCAAATTTCCTGCAGCAAACGGACCTCAATCTTGCTGCCGCTCAATTTCCGGCTCAGGGGCACATCTGCGGTAACCAGAGGGAGATCCAACAACTGCCCCAGGACGGCATAACAGGCATCATAAGCTGTCACCCCAGAGTCCAGGGCTAAATCTAATGCGGGTACAATCAGGTCAGCTGCTGAGACGGTCAACAGAGCCAGGGCGCGCAAATCCTCAACGTCCCGGCGGGCACTCTCCGCCGGATACGAGTAATTACGCACGTATTTCCACAGAATATTGGTGCACTCCACAAAGAACAAGTCGGGTACATAAAATCGCGCCCCGGGATCCTCAGCCAGCTGGTTGAAAAGCATGTCGGCCTGATCGGAAAGATCTTCCTGAATAAACAACTTGACCGCGACACTTGCGTCTACCACACAGGCGCGGATCATCGCCCCCGGTCCTGGCGCAGAAGGGCGGTGCTTTCAGGCGCTCCGGCTTCATCAGGGCGGAAGAAACGCCGGCGCCGGATGCGGTCCAAAACTTCGTTCTGAGACCTGGCTCGATCTTCTAAGGCCCGCTGCAGAAGCATAATCACTTCTGCGCTAATGGAGCGGTTTTGAGCCCGAGAGCGATGGCGAATGCGTTCATATAGGTCATCGGGAACATTTCGCACGTGAAGCGTGGGCATATTTGTACCTCCTGTTGAGCGCTAATCTTGAGGTCAATTTTATCACGGTCGGTTGCATTATGCAACCATTGTTCCCCTGTTCGCAGCGGTGTGCACTGGAACGACCAAGCAAAGTTACCTTCCCGCTGCGGCAAACTGCTGGTTTGCTTAGAGCAAGCGGGAAGGTACAGCGGAATCAGGATATAAGTAACCAGAAAAATTATGTCTTTCGTTACATTACGACAATAATTACCTGTAATACTCTAAGCCTGGAATGGTTTTAATGTTACCTTTCGTGGTCCATCGCGATATACAGATGGGAAGGATATCTTCGCGGAAGCTCACAGCTTCCGGGAAGATTAACTGGATTGCCCGGCATGGAAAACCTCACAATAACTGAGTCTGGAGTAACCCTGGAGCCGGTGGAGGAAGCTGCCCTGGTGGAAGCGGCCCGGAATGATCCGGAGGCCTTCGCCCAGCTCTACCAGCGCTATGTCATCCGCATTTACCGCTACCTTTACCACCGCGTCAGCGCTCCGGCCGATGCCGAGGACCTGACCGCCCAAACTTTCACAGAGGCGTTGGAAGGGTTGGTGTATTACCGCGAGCAGGGCAATTTTTCGGCCTGGTTGTTCACCATCGCCAGGCGCAAAGCCATTGCCTATTATCGGGGCCAGCGCCATGATCTACCGCTCGAAGAAGCCCGCGACGATCGTGAGGACCAGGACAACCCGCTGGACACTGTAGAATATCAAGAGATGCTCTTCAGGATGTCGCAGCTATTGGAAGCGCTGGATGAAGAGCAGCAAGAGATGTTGCGCCTGCGTTTCAGCGCCGGCCTGACCCACAAAGAAATCGGCGCATTAGTGGGGCGCAGCGAAGCGGCAGTCAAGATGGCCATCCAACGCCTGCTGCGGCAGCTGCAATCGAATTGGGAAGTGAGACCATGAACGAGCACGAGATGCCCGAGCTTTCGCCAGAATTTGATCAAGCGCTGCACGCCTATTATCAATCCCTGGGTCCCGCGCCCGCATTCATCAGCAATCTTGAGCGCAATCTTCGAGATCATCACGCGGCATTGATCGACGCGCAGAAATCCCGAGACAGCGCGCGGCGCCATTTTTGGGGCCAATTCGTTCGGCTTTTGAGGAGACCCAGCTGGCAGGTGGTCGCCATCGTGGTCCTTCTGGGACTGGTCATCATTACCCTGGCCATCGGTCCATCCCGGGTGCTGGCCCAGGTGCAGCAGTGGTTGGGCTACGTTCCCGGCTTCGGTTTTGTCGATCTTGACCGGGCGCGGGTTTTGGCTGAACCGGTGGCCGCCAGCCAGGAGGGCGTGACGCTCCAAGTGGAGCAGCTTTTGGCCGAACCTGGCCGCACCCGGTTGATCTTCTCCGCCCAGGGTTTTCCTCCTCAGCAGGGATCCTGGGTCGACCAGGACAGTCCCATGACGGCTAATCTCCGTCTAGCGGATGGGACAAAGCATAAGACGAAGTCATATGGAACCTCTATCAGCCAGGGAACGAAATTAACCGCAAAACTCGAGTTTCCCGCTCTGCCCGAAGACGTTTACCAGGTCACGCTCGAGATCGACCGTCTACCTTACCTGGCGGAGGGGGCAGCGCCGCAAAACTGGGAAATCCTCCTGGCTTTGCGTCCGGCTAGCAGGGACCTACCCGAAGACCGCTTTCCCCCTTCCTTCACGCCTGCGGACGCCAGCACATCCGTTAATGGGATCACGGTGCACATCCTACAGGTTGCCTCCAGCCCAGCCGAAACCGCCTTACAGGTTCAGTTTGAGTGGCAACACCCGGATTGGGAGTGGTGGGGTACGCCGGTATACACCCTGCGGGATGACGTTGGGCATGGTTACGAATTCCCCAGATTGACCAGCGGTTCCGTCGAGGAAGTGGTCCAGGTACCCCCCGGCCCTAGGCCAACCTCCGCTCTCACCATTCAGACCGCCAGGCAAACCTACCAGTTCGCGCCTTTGTCCCAGGCGGCTAACCAAGCCACCTTCACTTTAGAGGAAGTCGGATTCTCCCTGCCGGCCAACGCCTTCTTCACCTTCGACCCCGGTCAGGACCCGCTACCTGGCAAGATCTGGTCTATGGATAAGTGGTTGGAAATCGCCGGCTTCAAGCTACACTTCACCGAAGCGCGGCTGTTTGAGGAAACGCCCAATAATCCGGAAAAAGAAGGCCCCGTCTATATCTTTGAATTTCCATTTGAGGTAGAGCAGCTCCCGCCTCAAGAAGCAAACGACGAACACAAATTGGATATGATAGACATCGATACGGACAACCTATCGATCAGCGAGTCATCCTCAGCGGGCTCCTGGAGGACCGGCGAGTACCAATTCACCTTGGGGTTCGAGGAGCTGCCGGAAGGTCCGATCAGTATCCAAATCGACAGCATCTTGATATCGGTGCCGGGTCCATGGGAGATCAGCTGGCAGATCCCCAAATTCAGCGACGTTCGCCCCCAAATTCGTACGCTTTACCCAGAAAACGCCACCGGAACTCAGGCTGGTATCACCCTTCAGGCAGAGAAGATGATTCTGAGCGACCGCCTCAGCGTGGTCGATCTGGCCGTGCCTGACCTGGCCCCGGGGATTGAGCTGCTGAGGGTATCCCCGGCGGACCCGCGCATGGATTTCATCTTTAGAAAGGGGGAAGTGTCCCTCCAAGATCAGTCCGGGCAGCCTTTGGAACCCTATCCCGATGTCAGGTGGCTCGTCGACGGCGAGCCCACCATGGCCTACGACCCGGACAACCTGGAATTTGCCCCGGTTGACCCCGCGACGAAATCCCTAATGCTGCGCATTCCGGGAGTGGAGCTGCTCATCCCGGGGAAAGCCTCCCTCGACCTTACCCTGCCTGAAGGGCTGGAGGTCAAGCCGGAGGCCTATGTGGTGAAGCTACCGGAAGATTTTTACCCGGAAACCGAGCGGATGCTAACGCGCTGGGCCAGCCAGCCCTGGCCGGTGGACATCTCCCTGGATATCGCCGGTTTTAAGCTGCATTTCGACCAGGCTCGCCTGGAAAGAAAGGGAAGGCTTTCCGATCGCCACTACCAGCTGGTTTTGACGGGCGACCCGCTGCTGGACCACCAGGACGGTCGCTGGCTCAACCAACTCCACTTTGCATCCATCTCTCGCCCGGATGGAGCGATTGGCACGGCTTCTGGTGGCGTCAGAATCCAGCCAATAGCCGCTGACCAGCGAGAGGCCCAACTCACCATAGACGTTACCACGCAGGAGGGCAACCAGCCGCTGCCAGGACGGTACCGGCTAGATCTGGACGGCGTGACCGTCTGGGTGCCGGGGCCGTGGGAATTGGATATTCCACAAGTGCCGTGACACGAACCTTCCCGGTTGCGGCGATGAAGACATCGCTTGAGCGACCGGGAAGGTTGTAATAAATTCCTGCATTTTCCGTATTTACCAGTGGAACAGAATAGCACTGATGAAGCGAAGGCAGATTATGGCCCAACTGGAAGCCTGGTACAGGCAGGATTTGCTCCGACTGTACAACTACATTGCGTACAGGGTTGCAGATGAAATGGCAGTCGAGGATATCCTGGCGACGGCCTGTGATAGAGGCGTGAAGGGCCTGCGCCAGTATGACCCAAAGAGAGGAACATTCATTGCGTGGATGTTCGGCATTGCTCGAAATGCACTCAACGACTATTTCCGCGATCATGCCAGGAGGACGAACGAGGTCTCGTTAGAATCCTTACCTCAGATTCAGGGTCAAGGCGATACGCCAGAGGAACAGCTCATTAGAGCGGAGCGTTTCAGGGAAGTCATCTTACTGTTGGATCACCTGACCGAGAATGAACGAGAAGTTGTGGCCTTGCGCTACGGGAGTGATCTCAAGTACCAGGAGATCGCTGAGGTGATGGAGATCAGCACCGATCACGTTGGAGTGCTGCTGCACCGGTCGCTCGTAAAGCTCAGGGACGCATTGAATGAGCGTGAAACGGAGGCGAGATATGAGCCGCACTGAATATTCTGTGTCGGACATTGAGGCGATGCTGCGAGGCGGGACTTTTCGACCAAGCGAGAATCTACAAATCCGGCTACAGGCTGCATTTACAAGGCCTGCGGTCATCCCTTCGTTTCACAGATCTGCTATGGTGGCTGCTATAGCTGTTGCTCTCATCGCGCTGGTTTTTGTGGGTGTTGTCGTTGCGCTATCCACAAAAGAGAAAGCGGCAAAGGTGATCTATGGAGTGGGAGCAGTTTATGAGGCCGGACTTGTACACCCGATCAATGAAACACAGCAAATTGGCGATATCGCGATAACCATCGATTGGGCATACGCCGACTGGAACCAGATCCTGGTGGGATACACCACGCAGGGTAAGGCAAACGAAAATGAACGAATCGAAGTGAATACCGTGTCTGCAGTGCTCCCAAACGGAGACGCTGTTGAAGGTGGTCCAACGGCTGGGTATAGCGAAGAGAGTGTTGATTCAAGTGTTGCCGCATTCAAAACGCCGCAGGAGCTCAGGGAATTAGACACAGTCAATGTGCAGCTCGTTCTGCGTGGGCAGTATGTCCAATACAGAACATTATTCGAGGTTCCCGCAGACCAGGCAGCGCCCATTGAAACGATCATAAGAGGCGGAGAGGATTTTTCCTTCAACCTCTCCATACCGATGACTCGGGGAAGGATCATCGAAGTCGGTAAAATGGTCGAAGCCCGGGGATATCAAGTGAGCTTAGAGCAGGTGGTAATTGCACCTTCAATGACTACTGCTGGCCTATGCTTCGAAGTACCTGACCCAATTCATTATCATGATTGGATTCCAATCGCAACGCTGAAAACAGGGATAAACAGCTACAGCGGTGCCGGAGGCCAATATCAGATCGGCGAAACGCACAGTTGTCAGCGGATCGAGATCGGAGAAAGCGTACCGCTGGATCGCAACAGATACGTCTTCAGAGTGGATGAATTGGTCGGATTCACATATCATGGAGGTGAGATCGTCACAACCGATATGCCACCAGACAAGCAATGGCGAATTAAGGGACCGTGGGTGTTTGTTCTGGAAAATTAGACCAGGCTGAAAAAAATGAACCGCTCTCCCTTGCTCACCACGCTCCTGCTGCTTACCGCCTGTGTGACCCCTGGCGAAACACAGCAGCCACCTCAACCGCTTCCCCCAACCCCCAGCCCATCCAGCAGCCAACCCTTCCGCTCCGACGCCTTCCACCTGGAAGTGGAACTGCCGCCCGGCTGGGCCGCCGTCGAAGGGCCTGAACCGCTTTCAGACGACTTCAAAGGTTTAGTGGCGTTTAACAGTTGGGGCGACGAGGGCTTCTGGGCGCATGAACTAGCCTGCGGCGACCAGACGGTTTACAGCCCGCTGGGCACGCTTGGACAACTCCCCAGAAGAGCAGGCTACATCGTGCTGGGCAGCACGACTGGCGACCAGCCGTCACCGGCTCAACCATCAACGCCAGAATACACAGGCCGAGATTTGAGCGGTCTGTGGAAAGTGGAGGACTGCCGCAAGACCAAATTCGCTACCTGGCAGGGGGTGAGCTGGATCGAATTTTTCAAATGGGGAAATCATTTCCGCCTGGAAGTATATTGCAACCCGTATTTATCTGATCAAACCGCCGACCAGGTCAAGTCCTTGCTGGAAAGCTGGCGCTTTGATGATCGGTCCTTTGGAGATGAGGGTTCGAACACCTCTTTGGAAGAAGGCGCACTTCTATCGTTTTACCACTAGATTTCAAAATCCGGATTCGGTGCGACCACTTCCCCCAATCCGGATTTTGAAATCTGCGGATCATCATAAGGGATTTATGACATTTGGCCGATGCGCGCGCTCACTTTTTGAAGTACGCTAAGCAAGGACCTATCACGGCATCACCTTAGTCCCAGGGTTGAGCGTTACCTGGCAAACATCTATTTTATGTCAAATTGCCGGACCCTCATCTTATTTATCGGGACCCTCCTGTTGGTCGGCTGCCTCTCTCCACCCGAACAAACTTTGGCGCCCACCAGGCCCCAAATCACCGCAGCGAGCCTAACACCTTCCCCATCGCTCTCCCCGACATCATCCCCTTCCTCCACACCGACTCCCAAACCCACGGCAACATCGACTCCAAGACCGAGCCAAACTCCCATAGCTACGCTGACCCAGGCCCCAAACACCCCAAGACCCTCTCCAACGATTACGCCGGCATTCGGTCCACTTGGCCAGCTCCAACTCCAGGTTTATGACCTGGTGATGGAATACAAGCGCAACCGCTGGCGGGAAGACGGTCAGAGAACTGACTCAGCCGACCATCTTGGCCGTAAGCCCCTCGTCCACACCGTCTTCCCCAACTGCGAGATCAGAGAGTTCGGCCCCGGCCACATCCTTGGCGATTTCAAATACCGGCTGCCTTTAGGCCAGCACTTGTTTTCGATTTACGAGTATTTTCGCGAGACGGAAGGCGAAAAGGTGTTGGTAAGGGAGTACGTGATTGAAAGGCAACTCCCTGCTCCAAACCAGACCCCCGGTTCCACGCCGGTTGCCAGGCCTGCCTTCATCGTATCTGCTCCGGGATCAAATCCAGAACCGTGTATTGTCAGCGTGCACGTTGTACTGGCTACGCTCCACGAGCCGCCAACTCAATAATGGAAATTTCAAATCTGACCATTGTCTCATTTAAATTATGACAATTGACCGATGCATCTTCACAAATTTAGGAGTACGGTAGGCTTGCAGTATATTAGACCTGGCAGGTTTTAGGAGAAGAGATT
>DATCIL010000167.1:0-2870 GCA_036507795.1 Anaerolineales bacterium
GGTCTTCTTGCCGAATCCGATTGGCATGCGCACAATGCAAGGAGCGGCGAATTTTCCAGCCGTCAACCATCGGATGATGCCGGTGTTCGAGAGTTGTTCGTGAGCCGGCTCGGCGTATTTCCTGAATTGGATTTCTGGCACAGGCAGCAATCCGGCGTAGGCCAATCCAATCGACCGGCCGATGATGCCCTCTTCAGAAAGGGACGTGTCGAAGACGCGTTCCGCCCCAAAATGCGCCTGCAGGTCCATCGTGGCGCCGTGCACACCGCCTTTTACGCCGACGTCCTCCCCGAACACCAGGAGGCGGGGGTTCTTTTCCAATTCGATCTCTAACACCCGGCGGACAGCATCAATCAGATTGATGCGCGGGCCCGTAGGATTTTTTTCTTCCGTTCCTAACGGGAGGATCACATTTTCGGGACGAAGTCCACCTTGAAGTGGTGGAATCCCTTCATAGAATACATGTTTTTTCACTTGTGAGGGATCTGGTTCTGGCCGAACTTCGGCGTTTTCCAGAGCGATCACTATTTCATTTTTTACATCCTGAACTAATTCACTCCAGGACTGATCAGCAAAACCCTGGGAGAGCATAAACTCCTGGAGCCGGCTGAGCGGATCGCGCTCGGCCTCCTCGGCCAGCTCCTCTGCGGATTTATAAGCCTGGTCATCGATGAAAGTGTGTCCATGCAGGCGGGGCACCTGCAGGCGCAGGAGAGCTGGTCCTTTCCCTGAGCGGACAAAATCGACAGCTTTAGAGATCTTTTCCCAGGCTTCGAGAGGATTAGAACCATCGCCGTCTGATACCTCCAGGTTGCGATAGCAGGCCAAATTGCTAGCAATATTACCGTCGGGGGTTTGAAAACTGGAGGGCACGGAGATGCCGTAACCGTTATCTTCAATGAAGAATAGCATCGGTAGGCTCTGAGTGGTGACAATGTTTAGAGCTGCCCAGAATCCATTGGCTGCGACGCTGCCATCCCCTGCCAAAGCAACCGCGATGGCATTTTCCCACTCTTTTTCATTAAGGACCTTAGCCCTGTAGCAAATTGCCTGAGCCCAGCCGGCCGCAGGGGAGTATTGGGCTCCGACGGCGCCAGGTGGGGGGAAAATTGTTAAGCCCGGGTTTTCGCAATCATGTGAGCTTCCGCCAATCCCATGCCCGGCGGCTTTGTTGATAATGATCCCCACATCACGCCCTTCAGAGGGTGTGCCAGTTCTGGCCATACCGGCGGCCAAGGCATCTTCGGCGGTCAACCCGCTGGCCAGTGCAAAAGGCCGCGAGCGATAGTATATCGCCGCGGCGTCATGCGGGTGGTTCAGCGCCTGGGCAAGCAGAACCTGGGCGAGTTCATGACCCATGGCAGAGAACTGATATTTAATTTTTCCCTGCGGGGTGAGCTTTTCTTCTTCCAGCCGGTCTAGCTCTCTGGATAGCAGTACTGTCCGGGCCACCTTCGTCCAGTCGATCTCTGGGTTTGCCATGCGCTTCCTTTCTCCCGACCATTTTCACCAATTATACTGAAGTTTATCGGGATAATTCGGGAAGCCAGAAATACTCATTAAGGTGTCAATGCGAGCGCAGCGAAGCAGCGCTCTTAAGCTGAATTCTTATTCAGCCGCTGCCGCAGCCTCCCTCCGCGGAGGAGATTGCTTCAGTCGCTCCGCTCCTTCGCAATGACAGTTTCCTAGGGCAAGAAGAGCGCGGTCGCTGTGGAGTTACTCGCAATGACAAAATTAAAAATTGCTATCGGGAAGCTCCTAATCCGCCGGAGCGTCCAACGATTTTTCTTCCTACTTCGTGATACTTTGTGTCCTTAGTGGTAAAAAATAGATTTGTCAGTCAATTGGTATGGAGTGGAGAAAGCGCAGCTGCTCGTCTCTTTCAGCCGCCGCCTGTAACGCTGGTCGGCTCCGATGCCAGAGCAATAATGTCTGGGCAAGCATGGCAATATCGAAAGCCGCTAAACCAACAAACAGCCCGGTTATTGCTCCCCAGATCACGCCTCCCCATAATATCACGCCGGCCGTCACCAAAAACACAACAACGGCCTCGGTGATTCCCCGGGTGCGTTTGCCATGCAGGATTACGCCCTGGAACCAGCTCTGAATGACGTTCAATCCTGGCATGGGCAAGGCAATCCACATTCCTGCCAGCGCCAGGTCTGCAAGCCTTGGGCTGAGACCCTGAAGCTGTCTGAACCAAATATCAGCCAGCGGGGTTGCCGTGATTATCAGGAGCAAGAGCGTTGCTATGCCCGTTAAAATCACTGTGAATCGCCTGAGACTTCGAGTGGAGCCCGGCTCATCCAACAATGCTACCACCACCTCATTGTAGGCCATCCCCATGCTGCGCAGCATAAAGACCAATCCAGTAACCACGGGCCAGGCCGCCAATGAGGATAAGGCTTCCGGCATCCGGCTGATGGCGGCGCTCCCCAGTGGCTGAACCAACAATGTCAACAGGGAGGTCATCGCCAAAGGAATGTAGAAATCCAGGAAACCGCGCAGGGTTATCGGCTCTTTCACCGCAGGCGCTGGCTTAAGCTCCCGGTTTAGAACGGGACGGACGACAATCCCTACGTAGATGGCCTCGCTGATTACTCCAGAAGCGACTGCCAGGGTCGCTACGACGACGCCGGGAAGATTACCGGCCGAGAATCCAATCGTTAATACGATCAGATCCGTGCCGAGCCGGACAGCGGTGCCAACTCCTACGGCTTTGGAATGGTCAAAACGGATCAGGACTCCTTGATGGAAGCGCCGGTAGGCAATCGACCACGTCCAGGGAGTCATGATCATCAGGCCGGTGCGAGCGGGTTCGACAATCTCTTGTGGCGCGCCCAGGATGGTTTCTACAACGACATAGTATA
>DATCIL010000168.1:0-2313 GCA_036507795.1 Anaerolineales bacterium
TCCTATTCAGGGGCGAAGATACTGTGGGTGCGCAAGCACCAACCTGAGATCTTTGCCGAGACGCATAAATTCGTGCATGCTAAAGACTTTATCGTGGCGCGATTGACAGGTAGTTTTGTTACCGATTACTCGGATGCATCCGGCATGAACTTATACGACCTGCCGGCTAAAGACTGGTCAGACCTGATCCTGGAAGGCATCCAGCTGGATCGCGAGCAGCTTCCTGACCTGCACGCCTCCACCGACGTGGTTGGCGAGGTGGTGTCGAATGTGGCTGCAGAGGTGGGCCTTGCGCCAGGTACGCCGGTGGTTATTGGAGGCGGCGACGGTTCCTGCGCGGCGGTAGGCGCCGGCGTGGTACAAGAAGGCAGCGCCTACAATTACATTGGATCCTCCTCCTGGATCGGCATTGCTACGCGGGAGCCCATCCTGGATCCTGCCATGAGAACATTTACGTGGGCTCATCTGGTGCCCGACATGTTCAGCCCGACTGGGACCATGCAGTCTGCGGGCGGATCGTACCAATGGCTTAGGGACGTATTCTGTCTCCCAGAAGTGGAAACCTCGGATCATCTGGGTCTGAGCGCATATGAATTAATGAATCTTCAGGCCGAAAAATCGCCTGCCGGGGCGAATCTCTTGCTCTTCCTCCCTTACTTGCTGGGTGAGCGTGCCCCGCGCTGGAATCCCAAGGCGCGGGGTGCGTTCCTCGGCCTGACCATGCAGCACAACCGGGCAGATATCATCCGGGCTACTCTGGAAGGAATCACCTTCAACCTCCGGGTAATATTGGAGGCTTTTGAAGAGCAAGGAGCTGAAATTGAAGCGATGCGGGTCATTGGCGGCGGGGCGCGCGGGCGAGTTTGGCGCCAGATTATGGCCGACATCTACGGCAAACCCATCGTTCGCCCGGCGTTGCTGGAAGAAGCCACCTCCATGGGCGCGGCCATAGCCGGTGGTATCGGTGTCGGTATTTTCCAGGATTTCAGCATCGCCGAAAAACTCACCCCGATTGTAGATACGGTAAAACCAAACCTGGACAACCGCCCGATTTACGACCGACTGTTCAAAATCTTCAACCAATCTTACGAGGCCTTCTTGCCCATTTTTGACGAACTGGCGAAAGAATAAAGCACACTAAAGCAAGGAGCGGACGGAATGAATTATCGATCATTTGGACGAACCGGCTGGCAGGTATCCGAGATTGGATTTGGAGCCTGGGCGATTGGCGCGGAATGGGGCCCGGTGAGCGCCGAAGATGCCCTCAACGCCCTGCACACTGCCATTGATAACGGTGTTAACTTCATCGATACTGCCGATGTATACGGCGACGGGCGCAGCGAGCGCCTGGTCAGCCAGGTGCTTAAAGAGAGATCAGAGCGGGTTTACGTGGCGACCAAGGCCGGGCGCAGACTTAATCCCCACGTGCCGGAAGGCTTCACCCGTGAAAACCTGACTGCTTTCATCGAACGGAGCCTGAAAAATCTGGACATAGAAGCCCTGGACCTGGTGCAGCTGCACTGCCCTCCCTACCAGGTCTATTACATGCCGGAGGTCTTTGGCATTTTAGATGATTTAGTTCAAGCAGGCAAGCTGCGCTATTATGGGGTCAGCGTGGAGAAAGTCGAAGAGGCGATCAAAGCCCTCGAGTACCCCAACCTGCAAAGCGTGCAGATCATCTTCAACATCTTCCGCCAGCGACCGGCAGAGCTGTTCTTCGAATTGGCGAAAGAGCGCCAGGTTGGCATCCTGGCGCGCGTCCCGCTGGCCAGCGGGCTATTGACGGGGAAGATGTCATCGCAAACCAGTTTCCCATCCAACGACCATCGCAACTTCAACCGGGATGGTGAGGCATTTGACATTGGCGAGACCTTCTCAGGCGTTGATTACGAGACCGGCCTGCAGGCCGTCGATGAACTTCGCCCCCTGGTGCCTGAGGGGGTCACTATGGCCCAGTTCGCCCTGCGCTGGATCTTGATGTTCGAGGCTGTTAGCCTGGCTATTCCCGGAGCCAAAAATCCGCAGCAAGCCGCGGACAATGCCCTGGCTGCAAATATCCCTACTTTAGATGAAATTACCATGGCCAGAACGCGGGAGATTTACAACCAATACATCCGCGAGCAAGTCCACCAACGGTGGTAGGCGAGAGACCAATGCAGAAAATCCGCTGGGCAGTCGTTGGCACGAGTGATTTTGCCCTGAACTGGATCGCGCCCGGGATCCAAATGGGTCGTAATGCTACGCTTGCGGCCATTGTCAGCCGCGATCCCAACCGGGCAGCGGACGCAGCCCAACGTCTGGCAGCCCCCCAGC
>DATCIL010000169.1:0-3996 GCA_036507795.1 Anaerolineales bacterium
CGGCGTCGCGATGAAGAGCGGCCCTTTTTCATCCTGGATGACCTCTCGCGCGGCGGCATCATTCCAGGCAGCAATCTGCAGCCTGGCAACGCTTTTCATCGGCTGGTTGCGCACCGCCTGGTGCATCGCATAGGCTAACATTGGGGCGGTATTCGTCAGGTCTTCACCCAATACGAGGACTGCGTCGGAAAGTTCGGCGTCGTGCAGCGAGGCTGAACGGGCCGGCCCCTCCTGCAAGCTGATCAAGGCGCGCCGGACGAGGCGGTACTCCTGGTCAGAAATCCCAACGAAGAAATGAGCAGACCCAACCAACCGGTGCAATGCGAAGTTGTTTTCCAGGGAAGTGCGCGGCGAGCCAATCCCAATGACGCCCTTGCTGCTTTCCAAGATTTCCTTGAGGGCTAATTGGATATCTGTTACCGAAACGGGCTGGGCAAGCGTCCCACTCCGGCGAAGGAGAGGCTGCCGGATTCTCTTCTCACTATTGACGAACTCATAGCCGTAGCGCCCTCGGTCGCAAATGAAGTAGCCATTCACCTGGCGGTTATAGCGGTTGAGTATCCGGCGCAGTTTTCCATAACGCTCCCCGGGGATGGTATTACACCCGATGCCACAGTTCACGCAGACAGACGGCGCGGTGGTCAGATCCCACTTACGCGTATAATGCTGCTTGAGGGTTTTATCGGTGAATACACCGGTCGGGCAGACCTCGACCAGGTTACCGCTAAACTCACTCTCGAGTACGCCATCTTCCTTACGTCCAAAATACACCTGGTCGTGAGCGCCAAATACGTCCAGGTCCTCGCCCCCGGCGTGATCTTTGTAAAAGCGCACGCACCGGTAGCACTGAATACAGCGATTCATCTCGTGGTTTACGAATGGACCCAGGTATTGGTTACGGTAAGTGCGTTTCCGGAATCGATAACGCCGGTAACTGTGCCCGGTCATGACTGTCATATCCTGGAGATGGCATTCACCGCCTTCATCGCAGATTGGGCAGTCATGGGGATGATTAATCATCAGCCATTCAATCACCTCTGCCCGAAACATGACCGCTTCGGGGTCATTGATCGAAATACGCGTGCCATCCGAGGCCGGGGTCATGCAAGCCATGACGAGCTTCCCCTGCTGATCGTTTTCATCCCTGAATTGTTTGACCGCGCATTGGCGACAGGCGCCTACTGATCCCATCGCCGGATGCCAGCAGAAGTAAGGGATGTCCAAACCCAAGGACAGACCGACATGAAGCAAATTCTTGTTCGGGTCAACTTCGTATTCTTTGCCATCAATGTAAATGGTCGCCACAGATTACCTCCAGGGGCACCTTTTTTCATTAATATGCTGGTCAAAATCGGCACGGAAGTACTTCAGCGCGCTTTGCAGGGGTTCGACTGCCCCCGGGGCCAAAGCACAAAAGGTATTTCCGGGCCCGAGGAACCTGGTATGCATCTCCAAGAGATCGATGTCTTCCGGGCGCCCCTCACCGTTATCGATAGCATAGAGTATCCTCTCCACCCACGGCAAGCCTTCACGGCAAGGTGTACACCAGCCACAGGATTCTTGCGCGAAGAAATGCTCCAGGTTATGCACCATTCCAACCGGGCAGGTCTTATCGTCCATGACGATGACCGTTCCCGTTCCGAGGCGGCTGCCTGCCTCCTGAACCGAATTGAAATCCATGCGGATATCGAGATGCTCTTCTACAAGGAAATCCGTTGAAGCGCCGCCTGGCAGCGCGCCTCGAAAGCGATAACCTTCCCGCATGCCGCCAGCATGTTCTTCCAGGATCTCGCGCAGGGTTGTACCCATGGGAAGTTCCCACCAGCCCGGATTCTTCACCTTCCCGCTCACACCATAGAGTTTCGTGCCGGCATCGGAAGTATAGCTCAAACCGCGAAACCATTCCGCACCCTGATTAATAATGTGGGGAACACTGCACAGCGTTTCTACATTGTTAACAATGGTGGGCTTTCCCCACAGACCGCTGGTTTGTGGGAACGGCGGCTTGGCGCGAGGGATCGCGCGCTTACCCTCCAGGCTGTTCAACAAGCCGGTTTCCTCACCGCACATATAACGTCCGGCGCTGGAATGTACCTGAAGGTCAAAATCATAACCGGAGCCCAAGATATTCTTGCCTAAATACCCGGCTTTGTACGCTTCGCCGACCGCTTTGCGCACGGCGCGCTCCGCTTCTTTGTATTCCCAACGCAGAAAAACGTAGCCCTTTTCCGCCTCGATAGCATAAGCGCTCACAATCATGCTCTCAACGATCAGGTGCGGATCCCCCTCGAGCAAGACACGATCTTTAAAGGTGCCGGGCTCCATCTCGTCGGCGTTCATGATCATGTACTTAGGCCTGGGCGCATCCGCTCCCATCGGAACGAAACTCCACTTCATGCCAGTCGGGAAGCCGGCGCCACCGCGCCCCCGCAGGTTTGATTTTTTTACCTCTTCGAGCACCTCATTCGGTGTCATATTCGTGAGGGCCTTGCGCACGGCTCCGTATCCACCGGCGCGCTCGTAGGCCTCAAGATCAAAAGGTGGTTCTCCAGGCCGGATATTTTTCGTCAAGGGTTTTTCCATATTTACCCAGTCCTGTACTGCTCTAGTATCTCATCTACTTTTTCGGGAGTTAGATCGTTATAAAGCTTTTCTCCCACCATCATCGCCGGGGCGTGATCGCAGGTGCCCAAACACACTATGGGAAGCAGGGTGAATTTACCGTCCGGGGTAGTTTCGCCGTAATTAATTCCAAGTCGTTCCCGCATATGGTCGCGTATCTGCTCATAACCCATCAACCAGCAGCTGATGCTGTCGCATAATAAGATCACGTTTTCCCCGACGTGTTGGCGGTAGATCAAGTTATAGAAGGTGGCGACATTGTCCAGCTCGGCAGTTGACATCTCTAATATCCCAGCCAGATCTGCAAGACCCTCATCCGTAACCCATCGACGATGCTTCTGTAAAATCTTTAGCGCTTCGATAGATGCGGCGCGTTTGTACTCATAGTGTTCGAGTTCTTTTTCGATTTCCTGGCGTTCTTCTTCACTCAGCATGTATCAGGCTCCTAAACCGGGAGTGCCTCGGTCAGAGATCGCGGCGATCTGGTAAATTCAGCGATCAACATCGGCTAACACGAAATCAACACTTCCCAAAATCGCCAGCAGGTCTGCCACTAACAAACCGCGGCTGATATACGGCACCATCTGAATGTGGGGGAAGGATGGCGCGCGAATACGCGTACGATATGATTCGGTATTGCCATCGGATACCAGATAATATCCACTATTACCTTTGGGAGCTTCGACTTCAGCGAAGCTCTCTCCGGGATCGATGACCGGACCCCAACTGACGTTAAGGAAATGGGTGATAAGCGTCTCGATATCGTGCATGGTGCGCTCTTTGAGAGGCGGCGTTGCCTTTGGATGCAAAGACTTATAGGGACCGGAGGGCATATTGTTCAAACACTGCTCGATGATGCGCAGGCTCTGCCGGATCTCTTCGACGCGCACGACCGCCCGGTCATAACTATCGCCGTTGACTGCAGTTGGGATATCAAATTCGAATTGATCGTACATTGAATACGGGCGCTTCTTGCGGAAATCCCATTCCAGGCCGGTTGCTCGCAAACCCGGTCCGGTCACGCCCCACTCGATAGCTTCCTCCGTGTCATAGACACCGACACCCTTAGTGCGCGCCTGAAAGATGCGGTTTTGCATCACCAACCTGTCATACTGGTTCATACGCTCGGGCATGTAATCCAGAAAAGCCCGCACCATTTGATCCCAACCGTTTGGCAGGTCAAGGGCTAATCCGCCGATGCGGAAAAAACCGGGATGCATACGCGCACCAGTAAAGGCCTCTATCATGTCAAATATGCGCTCCCGGTCAGAGAACATGTAGAAAACCGGGGAAAGCTGCCCGACATCCTGAGCAAAGGTACCATACCATACCAGGTGGCTCGATATGCGGAATAATTCTGCCAGCATAACCCGC
>DATCIL010000170.1:0-1035 GCA_036507795.1 Anaerolineales bacterium
GCCAGCATCCCCTTCACCAAGCTGCGCCATCTGGTTTTCACCCCATTCAATATCCTGGTGCGCTCTCGGCGCAAAGACGGCGCCCTGGAGAAGATCGAAAATATTGAAGAAGCCGAAATTCTTGGGGTAGGAAAGGTGACCGAGTTTGCGCCACGCCAGTTGCTCTCCTTCGACGCCTGCCTGCGCTGCGGCCGGTGCGAGGAGGTCTGTCCGGCGGCTATTAGCGGGATGCCCTATTCCCCGCGCACCCTCATCAAGATGCTACGCGATGACATGGTCGGAATGCTGATCTCCTCAAATGGAAATCAAGATCATGAACTGTTCGAGGAGGTTCTCCCAGAAGAACTGCCCTGGTCGTGCACGACCTGCGGCGCCTGCCTGGCGATCTGCCCAGCTTTCGTCAAACCCGTAGACGAGATCATCGATTTACGGCGCTACCAGGTCCTCACCAGCGGTAAGATGCCCAAGACCGTGGGCGAGACATTGAGAAACATGGAACGCCAGGGCAACCCCTGGGGCATGCCGCCGGAGGAGCGCCTGGCATGGATGGAAGACCTGGAAGTGCGGGAGCTCATGCCGGGCGAGGAAACGGACGTACTGCTCTTCTTAGGCTGCGCTTCTGCTTTTGATGAGCGAAACAAAAAAGTCGCCCGGTCCTTCGTCCGTCTGCTTCAGAAGATGAAGGTTGACTTCGCCATCCTGGGGCTGGACGAGATGTGCTGCGGGGAAACCGCTCGCCGCCTGGGACACGAGTATCTCTTCCAGATGCTGGCCGAGCAGAACATCGAGGCGTTCTCAAAGGTGAAATTCAACCACATCCTCACACAGTGCCCGCACTGCTTCAACACGCTAAAAGAAGAATACCCTCAAATGGGCGGTAACTACCGGGTACAACATTATACGGAATTTCTGGCGGAATCGCCTGAATTCAAGAAGATGGCAGCAGCCTCAAACGACAATGGGATAACCGGACAGCTGGCTTATCACGACTCCTGCTACCTGGGGCGTTACAACCAGATTTACCAGGCTCCCCGC
>DATCIL010000171.1:0-5094 GCA_036507795.1 Anaerolineales bacterium
TTGCTGTTGCCCTGGTGCGCCCGTCCCGCTCGCTGGAAGACTTGAAGGTCAAGTCGGTCAAGAAGAAGTGGAAAGACCACTCTTTCGCTGCTGGCGCAAACCGGGAAGAGATCTCCGCGGCTGCCGATGAATTTGGCATAGAGCTGTGGGAACACGTGGGCAACGTGATTGAAGCCATGCGCCGGGTTGCCCCGGATCTGGGGCTTTAAAAAAAGCTTGCGGGCTATTACGCCCGCAAGCTTTTTTTCGAAAGGGGGAAATTACTCTGTGGCAATGGCAATATCTGCGCACGGATCTCCACATTGCTCGATTACATCAAAAACATCGTCAATGTTCGGTTCGATGGTTTGCACAGTACTGCCGTCTTGCAACTTCAGGTAGACGGATAAGTTATGCAGCTGCGTGACCTGCGTTACCTGGCCTTCCAAGATCAAGCTTTGCGCTTCTTCCCAGGAGATCATCTCAGCCTCTCCGGGGGCAGGATAGCCCGGCTCGCCAGAAAGCCCTTCAACGGTTTGACCCTGAGGCGCCGGATAACCGTCCTGATCCCCAGAAGCAGTGGTCGCTTCTTGCGCCGGGTATGGTTCAGAAAGTTCTTCGGTGGACGGCGGTTCTGAAGTTGGAGTTGGCGCAGCCGGCTGGCATGCCACTAACATGAATACAATGGTAATCAGAAACAAAGTTTTCCAGGTCATAACACCTTTCCTCCGAGTTGGGGATTTGTTTTCTTGGTTTTCCCAGACCAAAAACAGCTGGGATTTTACCATGCCCAGCCCCCGCTATCTTCGACACAGGCTAATCAATAGTTATTACTTTTGTACTGGTATTCAAACCGTCTGTGGCCTGGATCTCCAGCAATCCCCTATTCAGCTCCAGCGGAAGCCGGAATTCGCTATCGCGCCAATCCAGGGCGAGCACCTGCCAGGTTTTCCCACCGTCTTGAGAGAATCGCAGGCGATAAGCCAAAACTTGCTCCGATTCAAGCGACCATTCCAACTGAAGTGCGGCGGCTGAGCGATCGATTGCCAGCGAACTCTCCTTCACGTCCAACCGTTCCACAATGTCCTGAGCATATCGCTCTGCCAGGATTTGGTCGTCGTGGAAGACGCGCAAGCCGCCCAGATCTTCAACGGACGGTACAAAAAGGCCGAATCCCCGGTATCCGCCCGAATCGGCAATCTCGTATGGATTAAATGAGTAAACGGATGATTCTCGTCCGTCAACATCCAACAGCTGCAGCGTGAAAGAACCGGAGCCAATTGCCGGAACAGGCGTCCTTTGGCTGTAAACCGGTTGGAGCGTGACCGCTCCGTCGGGCGCAATTATCCCGCTTATATAAGAAGCCTCGACCGCCTCCGAATTGAGTTGGACAGTGGTTGCGGTGTTCCGCCGATAATGGTAGATATTCCAATAGGTATAGTCCGACGTCCAGGTGGGATCACAGTAACTCATATAGTCGCTATAATCGTCGGGCTGGTAAAGCTTTCCCCCAGAAACATCCACGCCAAATTGCCCAATAACTCCATTCGGATATGGGTAATCTTCGTCGATATTTGTTTCCTTCCCCGAACAGGCTACGTGTTTTCGGTTAAAGTTGTGCCCCATCTCATGCACCATGGTCTCCGATGCCGCCGCGTTTCCAGCGCCAAACCCGCTCCAGCCAACCGCAGTTTTGTGGGCACCGATGCCGCCAAGCCAACCAATGCCTGTTATGCAGCCGCCGTTGCAGCCGTGGGCCTCGTAAAGATTAACCAAACCATAAAAATGCTTCGAGCCCGAAGAGTTCTCCATATTGTGAAGGGCAGTAATATCTTCGAGTAAGTTGACCCATCCATCCACCCGGTCCAAGTTTTTGCTTGAAGAAGATGGCACATAAGTATAAAGGGCATGTGTCTGGTAATCAACCGCTGGCACCGGAAAGAGCTTAATAGGCAAATAAGTCAAATAGCTCAAATCGTCCGTTACAGGAATAAAAGTTTGAGAATTTTCGGATGGTCGATATTCAACCGGGACAACGACCACGTCTAATTTTGGAGCCTCAACAAAATCAATCGCCTGCTTACCACTAGAAGGAAAACGAGCTGAACCAGAGGCGGTATTTGGATCTAAATCCGCCGGATCCATATCGACGTGGTAGTTGAACCCCGGCTTGGTCCAGGCTATCGGCAGGTGGAAATTCAGCGTGGATTGCAACGCTTCCTCCGTGGATGGTGCCATAATCGTGCCATTATCGGCGGGCATACATCCCAATGTTTGGCCGAGCGCATCATAGCCGCACAAGCGCCCGGTGACTTCCGAAACACTTTTTCCGTCAGCGGTATCCACAAAAACTCGCACCAGCGTCTCCCGGTCAGCAAGGTATACGGCATAGCCGCCGGATAAGGAGCTGCCCTGTAGAACCCGGACTTGCGATACTCTCAATCCTTCGGTTGGTTTCATCATCAACGGAAAGTAAACAGTTTGCCCGGAGCTATCCGGAGCGGAGGAAGGCGCCGCCTCACCCCAACTGGTTGTAAATCCTATGATGAGCAGGAAGGTTCCAATGAGATGAAAACGAACATTTCGCATAAAGGGTATCCCCTCCAACGGGCCTCGATCGAGATTAGCACAGCTGATAGGGGAATATACCAGAAATTGGACAAGACCTCAAGTTATTTTGTCGCAATGGGTATTCTCGTAGAAAAAGGGAGAGTTGACAATTAATTTATTTCGGGCTAAACTACACTCGTCGACTACACGAAAAAACTATCCGCAAGAAAACCTGGAGGAATAAATGTCCCCGAGAAACGAGGCTTCTTCGGCCAGCGCTCATATCACTGCCCACTCCCCCCTCTCCCCAACCATAAATGCCTGGCGCATTTATCTGGATGACCAGGGCAGCTCGCCACATACCATTAAGGCGTTTACCGCCGATCTGAACCTCCTGGCTTCCTATTTACCGCCGGACCGTTCGCTGGGAAGCATCACGACTACTGATCTGAACAACTTCCTCAGCTGGATGCAAAAAGGACGCGGTGTGCCGTGCAGCCCGAAAACGCTCGCCCGCCGGATCACATCCATAAAATCCTTCTTTCGCTGGCTGCATGAACACGGCGTGCTGCTGGTGGATCCAGCGGAAAGAGTGGTCCAAAAGTCGGTCATCAGCCCCCTGCCCGAGGTGTTGACGCCCGATGAAGTCCAGGCTGTGCTCGAAATCGCTGAGGGTTATCGCCACGGTCCTGATCGGGATACGCGATATTACGCGCTGGGAGCTCTACTACTTCATACCGGTATAAAGAAAAGTGAGACGCTTGCGCTCAATTTAAACCACCTCGAACTGGAAGCTCCGAACGGTCCCTTCATCTTCATCCGTTATGCCAGTCCTCAACATCGTTATAAAGAACGCAAAATCCCCGTTCCGGAAAGTTGGATAGAGGCTTATCACCAATACAAATCCCAATACAATCCTACTGACCAATTATTTCCCTGGTCGCCGCGGCGCTTGGAATATCTGCTTGAGGACCTTAGCGAAGGAGCTGGGTTGGACAAACACCTCTCGTTCGAGATGTGTCGCTGGACTTGCGCCCTGAGCGACTGGCAAACGGGGATGGAACGCGATAAAATCCGCCAGAAGTTGGGAATATCCAAGGTGCAGTGGCGCGAGGTCGGTATGAAGTTGAGAAAGTTAGACAGGGGGCTTTCCAACCTATAGCCATTTGACGACGATGTCGGCGATCGCATTGGCTGCCTGGTCACCGCGATCGGCGGCATTGGATAAATGGCGGTAAATCTCCCGTAATTTCAAAATGCCCATCACATCCTTTAGATCACCGGGGTCCTGGAACAAATCTGCCAGGGCTTCCCGATAAACGCTTTCCACGCGGTTTTCGAGAGCCTTCGCCCTGACGGCGTGATCGTTAGCCACGTTGGGATGGTCTTCAAGACGCTCGACGCCCCTATATATCTCAACTGCTGCATCGTACAGCAGCGAAACCATTCGTTCGAGGTAGTGATTGGGCTCCACCTTCAGGGTCACCATTTCATCGACCGTCGATTCTGCGTAATCCAATATGTCATCAATGGTCAAGGAGAGGGCGAAGATATCTTCCCGGTCAAAGGGCGTGACAAAGGTGCGGTTTAGTTCGTCAATAAGAATACGCCGGACTTCATCGGCCTCCGACTCTATTCTGCTGACCCGTTCAGCTAAAGTGTCATCTTGTTCTTTCATATACTCCTTCAAAGCTTCCATGCCATGAACGGTATATTCGGCCTGCTGGACCAGCAATTCCAAAAAGCGATTTGGTTTTTTCCTTCGAGAGAATAATTTCCTCATTGAAATAGCCTTTGTCTGGAGAATTGAAAAGCGATAGTGAATTATAACGCTTGGAAAACCTTTAACTCTCTCGACTTTACCGTTCAGCCCTCCTCAGACAGGTCCTCCCGGACCAGACTCAGACGAGCTACCTGCCCGGCCCTCTCCTTAATCCGATAACTGTTGCCTAATCGATAACCCGGCACCCAAACGACCTCATCCGCCGATACAAGCAGCGGCCAATGTTCACGGGCCCGATGGGGCAGCTTCACATTGATCATAAAATCAGCCAGCTTCATTGAATGTCCGTGCATCCCCAAAGGCCGGAAGATATCACCCGGACGGCGCGCACGCACGCTTAAAGGTCCGGGCAGTCGGTCCATATCCAACCATGCTTGATAAGGATCCGCATTAGAGAGCACCTGTGCCATTTCGACAGTCTCAACGATTTCCGCTCTAATCCGCCAACCACCCGGCACGATTACTTCACCGGGCACATCCAACTTGCTTTCGCCTTTGTCGGGCAACTGCGGCCAGTTGCCGCCGGGCAGGTCAGCCTCCGATGCAGCCACCCACAAGCGAGTCCCCTCCTGAAACAGACGTAGACCGGCGATTAAATCCTGTTGCCTGGTCGTTGGAGGGTTATGCAGGAACTGAACCGCCCGCTCAATGCTATCGAAGTCGATGTCTCGCAAGCCGGGTCTCAATCGGGCAATCGCCTGCCGGAAGATGTGGCGCTGCAAACCCACGGGACTTTCTCTCAACTCCCGAATATTCAGCGCGACATACTCAGAACCTTGATC